>CAYLUK010000029.1:0-13097 GCA_964386875.1 uncultured Gammaproteobacteria bacterium | reverse complement strand
GAGACGAGCCAAACCGTCTCGTCTCCTTCTTTTTAAAAGAATTTGAGATAATATACAAGATAATATATAATTAACCAGTCAGATAATAATCTGACTAACAAATATAATTAAAATTATGAATAATAGAAAATTACAAATCGGTGTTATGGGCTCAGCCGCTGACCTGAAATATTCAAAAGAAATTGAGAGTATTGCCTTTGAAGTAGGGAAATTAATTGCTGAAAGTGGTAACATTACAGTTTATGGCGCAGAAAAAGATTATGACTCGCTTTCTACGGCGGCAGCCCGCGGGGCAAAAAGCGCCAACGGCTTGACTGTGGGAGTGACTTATGGCAAAGGAAAAGATATTTGGGATCAAAACAACAACACCGACATTATTATCACCACCGGCTTGGAAAGAGGTGGCGGGCGAGAATTCGTCCTGATCAATAGTTGTGATGTGATCATTACCATCTCCGGCGGTTCCGGCACCTTATCAGAAATGGCTATTGCTTATCAATGCAAAATTCCAATCATAGCCATCACTAATACTGGCGGTTGGAGCGATAAGTTGGCTGATCAGTTTATAGATGAACGAAAAAGGCAAAAAGTAATTTCAGCAAAAGACGCTAAAGATGCAGTAATGACCGCAATTAAATCAACCAAATAAAAAATCCCGCCTACTATATTAAGTAGGCGGGTTTTATTATAATTTGGCGTCAGGCCAATTCATGGCAGACATCACTCAAAAAATCCACAACTCGAGCATTAAGCCGGGGCAAGCCACTACCGCCAATCGGCACAGGGATGCTGATTTTTGGACGAACATCCATTAGTTGACCAATGGTAACTGGCTCACCACTTAATCTGCCAATCAATTCAAACAACTTGAGTGTTTGTTGAAGGCAAAACATTGAAAAATCGTAAATATAATCTTCAGGGATGCTAGTCCATCTTGTCATCGGACAAAACGGAATCAGATATGGCACCGCGTAAGAAGCGCCATTATGGGTATAAAACGGGAGATTTGTCCCGTTCCATGACATTCCCAGCACTCGTCCGCAGTTGGGAGTAAAAGGAAAAAAGTCATGATCAGGCATCCAGTCAATAAACTCCTCCATTGGCTCAACGACAACGACCTCTCCCTCAAATCTTGCCTGAACAGCCTCAAGTGCTTTAGGGAAAGCAAATCCGATTACTATGGCTGCAACAGACATGCGCTGGCCTTCCAACTTATCCAAAATATGGATCAAAGTACTGCCGGTAAACGATCCATCCTCCACCAAAACAAGAGGCCGACTGTTAGACACGGCATTAATTGAATGAATCTGCTCATCCAAACAAGGATAACTGGGTCTGGGCCCCAATCCTATAATCTGTCCCGCTTGATCTACTATCCGATTTATTTCAATCGAATGCCCTCTTCTCAATATAGCCAATTCAAGGCAGGTGCTGACAATTTCGGCTTCCCGAAGCAATGTCTTTTGATGGACAGCTTGAGACATTATTTCATCAGCCAGATCTTCCGTGGTGACAGATTTGATAGTCGCATCAGGAAAAAAGCCCTGAATTCTCCTCTCAATCTCATCCTTTAACTCAAGAAAAAAGGGATCATTTTGATCGGGCGTTTTTAACCCTTCAGTCCTAAGTAATCTGATTTTTGGACCCAAATCAAATGTTAAAATATACGTCCGATGATGATCTTCAATATCTTCTTTCTGTCCTGTCATTTTACGCACTCCTTTTTTAGTTTAGGGTGTCCCAATCGTCACGAGAAACAACCATTATGTCAAAGAACTACTATCAAAATAGTATTCCAATGTCGGCAAAAAGTCAATACCCCTCAAATATGCCTTAATTTGAGGGATATTTCAATATTATAATCAAAACCGTCGGCTAATGGTCGGCGGTTTTTGTTTATGTTAAAAATATAATAATCTCACTTTATCTTAATCGCATTCCAGCCGTAGCTGAACAAGCTGGCAAACTCAAAAAATAGAGTGGCTAAAAGAAATACCAGACTTGTGATAAGTAGCCAGTAGAAGTTAAATATCAAAAGCATAAATATTGTGATAACACTCAACACTTGAAACACCATTTTACCCTTGCCCCAAGTGTTGGAGACGGGAGTTTTCTTGTCGCGGGTGGTGGCTAGATATAGAAGACCGACAGTTAGAAATAAAATATCAAATAGTATCACAGTCAATAGTAAAGCCGGAAAGGGATAAAAATACATCATCATGGTCATAGTCAAAATAATCAGTAGTTTATCAGCAATCGGATCTAAAAACAAACCGAGCTCTGAAATCTGACTACGCACTCTGGCCAATGACCCGTCAATACTATCACACAAAGCAGCGAGGATAAACATCACCAGCGCCCAAACAAATTGACCGCTGGCCAGATAAAAAACCACAAACAGAATTAAAATAAATCTTAAAATCGTAAAAAAATTAGGCGTTATATGCCGAGAAACGACTTGTAGCAGTGTAAATTGCCAAAACCTGTCAATTACTGATTGAACCCTGCTTGTTAACATAGCTAAAAATATGTTATAGTATATAGAATAACTCTATAAATATCTCTGAGATAATTTTATATTAATTTAAGTATATCATTCTATATGAAAAAAATCACCAAACAATTTTTAATTGCCATACTGGTCTTAATTGTCTTTAGTGCCGTCATCAGCTTGTATAATATTCCGGTCGATCAACCAGCTGAAATCGATATCACCACCTTGGTAAGCCAAATTGAGCAAGGCCAAATTAAATCCATTGTCGTCAAAGACAACAAACTGGAAATTACACTCCATAATGAAGGGACTGAAACCGTCCAAAAGGAAGCGAGTGAAAGCTTGAGTACCTTGCTCAAAAACTATGATGTCAATCCCGAGCTGATCAAAGCAATCCCGATTGAGGTTAAAGACGGGGGTGATTTGAAATTCTGGCTCCTGACAACTTTGCCATTTCTGATTCCAATTATTTTCTTGATTGGCTTTTTCTGGTTTATGATGCGACAAGCCCAAGGCGCCAACAGCAAAGCTATGAGTTTTGGTCAAAGCCAAGCCAAAGAATTCAATCCAAACAAAAAACTCAAAACTACGTTCAAAGATGTGGCTGGCGTCAAAGAAGCCAAGCAAGAACTGCTGGAAGTGGTGGACTTCTTAAAAAATCCCAAAAAGTTTCTGGCACTGGGAGCGACTATCCCCAAAGGTGTCCTGCTACTAGGCGCGCCTGGAACCGGCAAGACTTTGCTAGCCAAAGCCGTCGCTGGTCAAGCCAATGTGCCATTTTTCAGCATCTCTGGTTCAGAGTTTGTTGAGATGTTTGTCGGTGTCGGTGCCTCGCGTGTCCGTGATCTATTCAAACGAGCAAAAAAGAATGCCCCTTGCATTGTCTTTGTTGATGAGATTGACGCTGTCGGTCGCCAACGTGGAGCAGGACTTGGCGGATCGCATGATGAGCGAGAACAAACTTTAAACCAAATCTTGGTTGAAATGGACGGCTTTGAGCCCAACACCAATGTCATTGTAATGGCGGCGACCAACCGGCCTGATGTGCTGGATTCGGCCCTGCTCCGTCCGGGACGATTTGACCGACGAGTCATTCTGGATATTCCAGACATTCTAGATCGGGAAGAAATCCTCACAGTTCACTCGGTGAAAAAACCACTCGCCAAAGATGTCAGCTTAAAAAACATCGCTGAAAGAACACCTGGTTTTTCTGGAGCTGATCTAGCCAACCTGCTCAATGAAGCAGCGATTTTGGCGGCGCTGGGAAACAAAAAAGAAGTGACCGCTGATCATATTTTAAGGAGTATTGATAAAATCCTGCTCGGGCCAGAACGAAAAAGCCATATCTTGAGCGCCAAAGAAAAGAAAGTGACTGCTTATCATGAAGCTGGTCACGCACTGGTCGCTCATATACTGCCCAATACTGACAAGGTCAGAAAGGTATCAATTGTCGCTCGAGGCAATGCCGCCGGCTTTACACTCAAACTGCCAAGTGAAGATAAAAAGCTTCATAGCAAAACAGAATTTCTAGAAGAGCTAGCAGTACTACTCGCCGGACGAGTCGCTGAAAAAGAAATTTTCAATGAAGTGACTACTGGCGCCCAAAATGACTTGCGCGAGACCACTAAACTCGCCAAATATCTAATCACTCAGTATGGTATGAGTGAGAAAATGGGCCTACGAACATTTGGCCAAAGAGAAGAGCTGGTGTTTCTCGGCAAGGATCTGCATGAACAGCGGGACTACTCTGAAAAAAGCGCCGAAGAAATTGACCAGGAAATCCATCGTCTGACTAATGATGCGGCAAAGCTGGCGCTCAAAACCATTACAGAAAACAAACAATATCTTGAAAAGATTGTGAAAGAACTGATGGAAAAAGAGACGCTGGAGTCTGAAGAATTTGAGGCGATATTTAAAACGCAAAACATATAACTATGGAACGCAAAACACTATTATGAAGATAAAGCATTAACTATAAAACCCTCGGCGATGCCGAGGGTTTTTTGAAGATATTTTGAAGACTTTTTATTTACACGGAATTGCCACACTCCCTCCGGTCGTTCGCAATGACAGTGGATAATAAAAGGAAAGTTCTATCCTCTGACATTATTTTATTTATTAATTTCTTAATTTTTTATTTTATGCTATAATATGCTATAATATAGATGATATAAATATATTATTTTTTAACCCTTAACTAAAATCATATGGAGGATACAGCGCTTTATCGACCAGCTCTGAAAGGGGCGTGGCAAATAACAAAAAGATTAAAAAATTTGTGGTTTTTTGGCTTGTTTGCCGCCATTATCGGCTCAAGTGGCGAGTATGAAATCTTGGCCAGCGCGATTTATAATCCATACAACATTCATGGCATCTTTACTGACATCATCGACAGTTTCAAAGCCGGCTGGCAAAACGGGCTGAACGCCGGCAATGGCTTTCTGTCCAATCTTTGGGGCGCAATTACTCAAAGCCCGCAAAGCCTAATCATCGCCGGACTAATAATGATAGTAGCCATTATAGTCACTATCTTTATTATTTGGCTAGCGGTCATCTCCCAAATCGGACTGATTAAAAACTCTGAACTGGCGAGCAAGAAAAAAACTCCGACCCTAAACGACGGCATTAATTATGCCCTGGATCGATTCTGGCCAGTTTTAACGGCAAATATAGTGTTTAAAGTAGTGTTATCTGTTTTATTCTTAATTATTGGCAAAGAAATAATCCTGCTCTCCAATCCAAATATTCTCTCAAAGCTTCTATACTATTTGTCATTTATGATATTTATCGCAATAATCTTTGTCATCTCGTTTATCATCAGATACCAGATATTTTATATTGTGCTCAAGAAGCAAAAGCTGATGTCATCATTTTCGTCGGCCTGGTCGCTATTTAAAAAAAACTGGCTAGTGTCGCTGGAAATGGCTTTTATCCTATTTTTGATCTATGTCATAGTTATCTTTTTTACCACCTTAATCAGCACGCTACTATTGGCAGTGCCGTTTGTTCTGCCGGTGTATTACTCTATACCGCTTTGGCTGGCCGGTGGTATTAGTATTGTCGCCCTGCTTTTGCTTCTAATTTTAACACTTGCGGTGACAGCGGTGTTATCAACTTTCCAATGGTTAGCTTGGATTATCATCTTCAATCAGCTTGACTCCAGCATGGGACTTAGCAAAATCATCCGAGTTTCACAGAAGCTACCTGAATATTTCAAGAAATCATAGACCGATGCTAATGATTCAAATTTTAATTTAACTTATTGTTTTTACCATTGAGGACAGCACTATGAGTCGCTGTCCTCTTGAATTTATAACGAATAAAAATTATAATAAGTATAATAAGATAGCTACCAATATTAACCACAAACCCCATGATAATTGGACCATCACTGGAAGACCTGCTTCCAAGCAGTGGCAAACCACAAAGTGACGATGACCAGACCGCTGGCAATCAGCTCAAAGAAAAAATTGACGAGATAACGCTCAAAGAGAAAGAGTTGGAAATAGAACAGTATGCCCAAAGTCAAGGCTTGGGCTATATCAATCTAGTCGGCATCAGCATCAGTCCGGAAACATTGACTACCATTTCCGTTGAACGAGCTAACGAGCTTGGTGTGATTTGCTTTATTAATGATGGCCGAGACATAAATTTGGCGGTGATTGATTATAATGATGAAGTCAAAAAACTGGAAATTGAACTAGCAGAGACATTTCACGTCAAGGTCATGTCATATATAACATCACCATATAGCTTTGACAAAGCGGTTAAGCTATATGACGCTCTGCCAAAAGTCAGAAAATTTATTTCCGGAATTGAAATTACCGAGGCAGAACTCAATCGATTTGAAACTGAAATAAAAACCTTTCAAGACCTCAATGAGCGAATTCATAAAACATCAATCACCGAACTGGTCACTTTGATAATCGCCGGCGCCATTAAATCGCGAGCTTCAGACATTCATATTGAAGCGGAAGAAATGAACATTAAATTACGCTATCGGATTGACGGCGTTTTAAACGACGTGGCGCAAATTGAAAAGGATAAATGGTCAAAGATTGTGTCGCGTTTCAAACAATTAGCAAAGCTTAAAATTAATATTTCCGATCAGCCCCAAGACGGTCGATTTTCCATCTTTTTGTCTGACGACAAAGTAGATGTTAGAGTATCGGCTCTGCCGACTGCCTTTGGTGAGAGTCTGGTTATTAGGCTACTGATGTCTTCAACGGTCGGCTTATCTTTTGAAGACCTAGGGCTACGCGGTGAAGCATTCAAAGTGTTGGAGCGGGAAATCTTGCGTCCCAATGGTATGATCATTACCACTGGACCGACCGGAAGCGGAAAGACGACGACACTTTATGCAATTTTAAAAAAACTGAATAAATCTGAGACTAAAATCATCACCATTGAAGACCCGATTGAATATCAGCTCAAAGGCATCAATCAAAGCCAAGTTAATAAGGATTACACTTTTACCAAAGGCCTACGCTCTATCGTCCGACAAGACCCGGACATTATTATGGTGGGCGAAATCCGTGATTTGGAAACAGCGGAAATCGCCATCCAAGCGGCCTTGACCGGACACCTAGTGCTCTCAACAATTCATACCAATGACGCCTTTGGCACCATTCCAAGATTTCTGTCCATGGATGCCAAGCCGTTTCTACTCGCTCCAGCGCTTAATGTCGCGATTGGTCAACGACTAGTGAGACGAATATGCAACAGTTGCAAACAAGAAGTTAAGCTGGAAGATCAAGATATGGAACGAGTCAAAGAAATACTTTCGGCAATGCCAAAGAGCGAAGAGAAGGAAAAAATCAATCTAGATAACCTAAAATTTTATCAGGGCAAGGGATGTGACGTCTGTCAAGGACTTGGCTATAAAGGCCGAATAGGTATTTATGAAATTATGCCGATTGCCGGCGAAATTCAGGATGCGATCACTAAAAGTGAAATGTCAGAAAATGAAATAAAAAGAATGGCAGTTGAAAATGGCGTTGTGACAATGGTCCAAGACGGACTGCTTAAGGCGCTTGATGGCATCACGACAGTAGAAGAGGTGTTTAGGGTAGCAGAGTAAAATACGTATAACGTGTAACACAAAACGCATTATCTATAAAAAAATCCGGAATTATACCGGATTTTTGCGTCATTGACAATATGTTACATATTATGCGTTATACGTTTTGTGATTTTAATTTCTCTTTTGTCTTCTCCGACAACTTTGAAATCTATCCTGATCACATCTTTGGGCCAGATGTCTTGGACTCGGTCGGCCCATTCAATGACGGTGACAGTGTTTTTCTTCTTAAGATATTCAGTAACACCGATGTCTTCTAAGTCTTGACCACTAGTCAGCCGATAGGCGTCAATATGAACCAGGTGGCTGATAGCGAGTGGATTGTGCTTAATGTTGGCGTTAGCGACTTTCCGACGTCTAATTGTGTATGCTTTCATCAATACGAAAGTTGGGCTGGTAATGGTATTTTCCACACCAAGCCCATCAGCTAATCCCTTGGTAAAAGTAGTCTTGCCACTGCCTAAATCGCCGATTAAAGCCAACATTTCTCCGCCGACAAGCGTGTCGGCGAATTTCTTAGCATATTTAATCATCTCTTTCTCGGATTTAGTTATCATATGTTATGTGTTTTATGTTATGCGTTATGCGATGAAAGTTCCCAATTCGAATCAGCTTTGATATTTTTCCAGTTGTTTGGTGCTGGCTTATCTTTCTGCGACAGATAATATCCAGCGACGGCAATCATTCCGGCATTGTCAGTGCAAAGTGAAAAGTCCGGGACTAAAAATTTAAAACCATTTGCTTCAGATTTTTGTTGCAAACTTTCGCGTAAATTCTTGTTGGCGGCTACACCACCAGCCATTAAAATTGTCTTAGCCTGATGTTTGACAGCAGCTTTAATCGTCTTGGTCGTCAAAATATCAATCACTGCCTCTTGAAACTCAAAGCAGATTTCTGACGTTCTTTGCTTAATCTCCGCTTTGGTCATTTTCTGTACTTTGTATAACACCGAGGTCTTAAGGCCAGAAAATGAAAAATTAAAATCACCGGAATTTATCATCGGTCGAGGAAAAACCAACCCTCCCCATTCTTGTTCTAAGGAGGGGATTGAGGGGAGGTTAAATTTTTCTGCAACAGCAAAAACAGCCGGTCCTCCCGGATAACCCAAATCCAGCATCTTCGCCACCTTATCAAACGCCTCACCCGCTGCATCGTCCAAGGTCTGGCCAATCTTCTTGTAATCATTATAGCTTTTGAGATGGATAAGCTCGGTATGACCGCCGGAGACTATCAGGGCGATCGCCGGAAACTCCAATGGAGCCAAAAAATTACCAGCTAGATGAGCATACATGTGATTAACACTAATAATTGGTTTATTCCAAGCGTAACTCAACGACTTGGCTGTTTCCACGCCGACAATCAGTGAAGTAATAAGACCGGGTCCGGATGTGACAGCAATCAGATCAATGTCCTCTTGATTTACTTTGGCTGATTCCAGACATTCAGAAATTACCGGCAAGATATTGCCCACATGATGACGAGCGGCAATTTCCGGCACGACTCCACCGTACTTCTTGTGAATTTCAATCTGCGAAGAAACGATATTTGCCAATATCTTAACACTCCCTCGGCTCGCTTTTATAACCGCAGCCGAAGTTTCGTCGCAAGATGTTTCGATGCCCAGTATTATCATAAAAAATAATTTAAAATCTTATTCATTATAGCTGAATTTGCCGATATTATCAACCCGAAAAAATCAATCAAAAAACCGCCCGAAAGCGGTCTTTTGTATTTCTTAAAAATAAATTTAAGCTTTTTTGACTTGAACTGCAGCTGGACCTTTTGGAGTTTCAGAAACCTCAAAAGTAACAGCATCACCTTCTTGAAGTTGAGTGAAATCAACACCTTCAAGCTCGTTGGCGTGGAAAAAAAGATCTTTATCTGCGCCTTCTTGAGTGATAAAACCGAAGTTTTTGTCAGTCAATTTTTTGATTGTTCCTTGCATGTTTTAGAAATAAAGTGAATTAATTTGGTGATAGTTAATTAGAAATTCGACTCTATTTCTAAGCCTTAACTATACGCTAGGCGATCAATCGAATAGTCAAATGATTACCTTACTATCATTATAGCATACTTTGATATATTTGTCCATAGTTTGATAATTAATCGCCATTTTGACCCTGCTGTTCACGCCAAATGGCAGCATAGAGTGAGCCGTTCTCAACCAGCTTGTCATGGGAGTCACTTTCGATAATCTGACCATGTTCTAAGACATAAATCATATCGGCATGTAAGACTGTGGACAATCGATGGGCAACAAGGATAGTCAGCAGGTTTGGATTTTTGGCACTAATGTCGTAGATGGTCTCGGTGATTGACTTCTCGGTCAATGAGTCTAAGCTAGAAGTCGCCTCGTCAAAAATAATAATTTGGGGCTGTCGCAATAGCGCGCGAGCGATTGCTAATCGTTGACGCTCACCGCCAGACAACTTGAGTCCGCCTTCACCAATCACCGTATCAAGTCCTTTGCCACCACGGTCAATAATATTCTTAATGGCAGATTGTTCAAGCGCCTCAATACACTGCTGGTCAGTCGCATCAGGCCGGACAAACCGCAAATTGTCGCCAATGGTACCGGCAAAAAGCTGGGTGTCTTGAGAAACATATCCAATCTTCTTACGCCACTGTTCAATATCAATATCACTGTTAAGGATTCCATTAATCATCAGTTTACCGGAAGTCGGCGGGTATAGTCCAACTAGTAATTTGATAATCGTGGACTTGCCCGACCCTGACGGTCCGACAAAGGCGACCGTGCTACCCGGTTTCATTTGAAGTGAGATGTTTAAGAGCGACGGAATGTCAGAATTTGAATAACTAAACGATATCTTGTTAAAGGATATTTGCTCGAGTCCAGTAATAGTTTTGGGGGTTGCCGGCTTAGGCTCTGGCCATTGATCAAAGATAGATTGGGCGACCAATAAGCTCGCTTTGGACTCTTGATATTGCGAGGCGACACTACCCAGCTCATAGAGCGGGCTGAAAATCGCAAACGAATAAAACATCAAAGTGAAGAATTCGCCGATTGTTATCTGTTGATTGAATATCAACCATAACATTATAAACAACAGCACTGACCGAGTAATATTGACCAAGGTGCCTTGGATAAAACTCAAAGTCCGAATAATGGTAATCTTCTTTAGCTCCAACTGAAGGATGTTTTCATTGACCTCATTAAGTCGTTTGGTCTCTTGATTCTCAAGGCCCAAGCTCTTGACTAGCTCGACATTACGAAGTGTCTCGATGGTTGATCCAGCAAGATTACCAGATTCTAAAACAATCTTTTTCTGAGCGATCTGAACTCGCCGACTAATAATAAAAGTAGTGATGCCTAAAGTAGGAATTAAAGCGATGTACACTATGCCAATCAGCCAATGCACATAAAACGCATAGCCGATAACAATGATCATACCAACAGCAGATAAAAATATGACATTGATAGCACTAGCAATGAACTTCTGAGTGTCATCTCTGGCTTTCTCGGCTTTACGCAGTAACTCGCCTGACCGTTGGTCTTCAAACACGCGATATGGCAGGGAAAAAGCATGCTCAATCATGTTGGAATAGAGCGTCGTACCGACTCGCTGGGTAGTGGCGTTGACAAAATAATCCTGAAAATTCTTGGCGATCCTTGATATTAATGCCACGGTCACAGAAGCAATGAGAAGTAAAAAGACACCAGATAAAAATTCCTGTCGGCCCATCTGGTCAATTTTGGTCGCATAATTATCAATCAGCAGTCTAAATATCTGCGGATCCAGCAAAGAAAAAGTCTGATTTATCGCCGCAAGAATCAGGGCACCGATTAGGATCTTCTTGTACCGTTTGAGATATGTAAGAAGTAATTTCATAGCTACTTATATTAATATTATAATGCTATGAAAGTATAGCAGAAAAATTCGTTATTGGCGAATAGTTTTGAAACTCTTGAAGTGATTGATCCAGCTGTTCTCGAGCGACGAGGTTGACAAAATACATTTTGTACAAAATACTGCAAAACTTATTAAAAAGTAAAAGGAGGGTGACAAATGAAGATTATAGCCGTCGGGAAATTGCTTAATCATTAAGATATATCCACCACACCTAGATAGCTGGCGTGCGATTTTTTTATGGCTAATAAAAAAATAAAATCAAATATTGGACAAAAAAACACTCCTTTCGGAGTGTACATAAGCGAATAACAATCATTACTTAAAATTATTTTATTCTTCTACAAACACAGGACTTTTTGTCAAAATAATTCCCCCGGCATTTTTATTTGTGGTAGTGCCTCGATAGTCAATGACCCTTACTGTGCCTTGTATTTCAGTTGTAATTTGACAACTCGCGCTATCGCACCAAAGCACATAGACAGGATTTTTGTTTGAAAAATTAATTTTATATTGAGTGTCTGTTAATTTTGAAACAGAATTAAATCCTTCAAGTTTACTAATCAATGTTTTGTAGGCATAGTAGCTATTAGTCTTTTGCCCTTGACTAATGATACAGCTTGGGCATTCACTAATTCTCCAAAATAATTTTTTAAAACCGGTTTTAAGCGCCACCATATATGACTTGATTAAATCTTCTTCGATGGTATCTCTGGAATCTAAATGATTGTTTAACGGTCCGAATTCCGTGCTCCAGATTGTTTTGGCCAGTCCATGGCTAGCTAATAGGCTGACTGCATCTGAATAATTTTGACCGACTGAACGGTAGCCATTTATATGAACATCAAAGATATCAAAACAGCCATTTGAACAGCCGGGCCGTTTTTTAACTTCACTCAAGACAGAATTATAATAATTATAAGCGTGTTGACCCAAAACAACATTGGGCATGCCGGCAATCAATACTTGGCAGTCGGGGCAATTTGCTTTGATAATATTATATGATCGGCCCAATAATTCCGCATAATCTGCTTCCGTCCCGCCATAATAAATTCCTGAAACCTCATTTTCTATTTGCCAATATTTAATCCTATTTTTATATCTCTGAATTGACGCCGCCAAAAAATTTTCATATTTTGTCCAGTTGCAGGGATTTTGATTTATCTCTTTATTTGGACAATTAACTGCTGTTTCTTTATCGGCTTGATTTAATGATTTAATGGTTATCATTGGAGTAATCCCATTTGATTCAAATAATGACAAATTAGAATCAAAAATATTCCAATAATATGTTTCATCTAGGTTTCCATCAATTGCATCCCAAGATAATGATTCTGCTCCGGCATTTCTTTTGTATTTTACACCCATACCCGCTAATTCTTGATAAAATTGCGCCGAACTAATGCCTGAAGCATCTGTTTCGCCGTGGGCGCCAAAAGGAGAATCAAAAGTTACGGGGGTCGTACAGCTCTGGTTTGTCGCCGGTTTGTTTATAGTGGTGCCACAAGTGTTGGAATCGGTACAAGTTCTGGATTGACTGTTGTTGGCACAGGTGCTCCAATTATTACAGCTCCAATTTTCGGTACAGGTTTGGACTGAACAGCTCTGGTTTGTCGCCGGTTTGTTTATAGTGGTGCCACAAGTGTTGGAATCG
>CAYLUK010000028.1:0-13208 GCA_964386875.1 uncultured Gammaproteobacteria bacterium | reverse complement strand
TGTTTTTTGTTCAGCGACAGCGGTGATTTGGCTAGCAATCAAAGGCTTCAGTCACTGGTGGATTGTAGTGACGGCTTTGCTTTGGCGCAAAAGGATTTGGAGCTTAGAGGCGCCGGGCAAGTGTATGGCCAAGATCAATCTGGTTTCTATAATTTTAAAATGGCTGATTTGTCTGACTTGGATTTTATCGCTGAAATAAAAAAAACAGCTATCAAGTTTGTAGCTGAAAATGATTTGTCTGATTTTCCATTACTTAAAGAAAAGTTATCTGCCTTAGGTTTACTAGATCATTTGGAATAGTTTTTTTTGCGTTATATGTTATGAGTTTTGCGTTACACAAAATTCGTTTGACAACACCGTCTGATATTGATATAATTATCAAATAGTTCCTTGGGGAAGGAGCGATTTAAGGTATGACAGGAAGGAGTCAAAGACATTAGAACCGCAACCAACAGAAGGGAAATTGGTCAACTTTAAACACAACCAAAAGGGGCAAATGATGGCGATCAAAAGGAGGAAAACGGTGTCAGCCCAAGCTGAACCGGAAGAAGAAATTTTAGTGTTGCATTGCAACATTTGTGGAAAGTTGATTCCATCCGCTCGAGCAAAGTTTCTGATTGGATGTGGAAATCCCATGACATGTCTTGACTGTCAAAGGGCACACGAAGAGGCAATTTACCTTCAAGATCGTATTAATCGTGGTAAAGTGGTTAGGGGTATGGGTTTGCTACGGAGGAGAGAAAGGCGTCGGGTAGAGATTTTCTGATTATTTGTGGCTTTAGCTACAAAGTTTTTAAGCGATGAGTCATCGGACTTGTCGCTTTTTTTCCCCACGAATTTACAAATTATTTTCAAATCTACAAATATTTTTATAAAATACCCTTTCCACACCGTCATTGCGAGCGACCGGAGGGAGCGTGGCAATCCCGTTTGCCACCGCTGTCATTGCGAGCGACCGGAGGGAGCGTGGCAATCCCGTTTGCCACCGCTGTCATTGCGAGCGACCGGAGGGAGCGTGGCAATCCCGTTTTAAAATAGAGATTGACGGGATCCCCACGGTCGTTCCACTCCCTCGGGATGACAGTTTATTTTCCACGGGATCCCTTGTTCTTCCTTTCTGTCATTGCGAGCGACCGGAGGGAGCGTGGCAATCCCGTGGTAATACAACTGGATCCCCATGGTCGTTCCACTCCCTCGGGATGACAGTTTATTTTCCACGGGATCCTTTGCTCTCCCGCCGGCGGGCTTGACACCCATTTTACAAATTATTATAATAGTGGTGGAGGATTGCTCTTTTGAGTCTCAAACCATAAAACATGAGGTGATCGTCATGAAAGTACAAGACGAGATGGATGATCGCCTGGCCAAGATCATCTATGAAATCGGAAGCCATCTTCGAGATGGCAATATTACGGCCAAAGAGGCAAAAGGCAGATTGGAAGCAGAGTTTCAAAGATATGAAACCAACGCTCCTACATTTGACAATTTGCCTTTCGTCAAAATTCCGTCAAAGTTTGGCGGTTTCGGCTTTGTTCTCAATTAAGAGAAACACCCGTCCCAGCATTACGCTTGTGGACGGGTTCTTTTTTATAACCGATGCGAATGATGCGAATTAAATATGAATGACGCTAATATTTCTTTTGTCATCTCGTACGAAGCATTTTTTCACCACTTTGTCATCTCGTACGAAGCGATAGCGGAGATGCGGGATCCATTCTTCAAAATAACGTTACACGCTTTGTGTTATGTGTTATGCGTTTAATATTTTAATCGCCTCCACAATATTTTTTACCATTATAACATCTTTTTCACTTGCTGGCGCGATAATTGGAGAAAAATTGAATTTTTGCGCTTCAGTTATTCGTCTGGTTATGTTGGTAATGTTTCTAATCTCGCCTGATAATCCAATTTCTCCCAAAGCGACGGTTTTGGGATTGATTGCCAAGTTTAAATATGCCGAGACAATCGCCAAAGCCACTGCCAGATCAGGGGCGGTTTCTTTAATTTTTAAGCCACCGGCGACATTCAAATACACATCTTGATTGCCAAGATTGATCTTGGAAATTTTGGTGATGACGGCAATAATCATTTGCAGGCGGTTCAGGTCAAAGCCGGCAGTTTTCCGTTGGGGATAGCCAAAAGCGGTCTTGGCGACCAGAGCTTGGATTTCCACCAAAAATGGCCTTTGACCTTCCATTAAGACGGAGGTGATTGAGCCGGCGACAGATTTGTTCTCATGGTCGGTTGTAAACGCCTTGGTTGGATTTTTGATTTCCGCCAGGCCGAAGCCGGTCATTTCAAACACGCCGATTTCGCCGGTGGAGCCAAAGCGGTTTTTAACACTCCGGAGAATTTTATAAAAGTTTTTGTTGTCACTTTCAAGATATAAGACGGTATCAACCAGATGTTCCAATGTTTTGGGACCGGCGACATAGCCCTCTTTGGTGACATGACCGATGATGATAATCGGGATATTGGTGGTCTTGGCGACTTCCAGTAGCTGGGTGGTGCAAGCGGTGATTTGACTGGCAGTGCCCAGTCCGGCCGGTGATTCACTATAATTCATGGTCTGGATTGAATCAATAATTACCAGCTCCGGTTGGGTGTCTTTAATAGTGGAGATTATTTTGTCGGCGTCAGTTTGGGGCAGAAATTTAAAGTTGTCATAGTCAAGTTTGACTCGGTCGGCCCGCAGTTTCACTTGACCGGCTGATTCTTCGCCCGAAATATACAAAGTGTTTGGGATGTTTTTGGCGATTTGCAGAGCAAGCGTGGATTTGCCGATTCCCGGATCGCCGCCCAACAAGATAAGCGACCCCGGCACAATGCCGCCGCCAAGCACCCGGTCAATTTCTTCAATATTTATTTTGATTCTTGATTGACTGTCAATTTTTATTCCATTCAAATTGATGGGCGTGTCAGCTTTGATATTGGCGTTTTGTTTTTTGTCAATTTGTCCCACGGTTTGAACAAGCGTGCCCCAAGCGCCGCATTCATTGCATCGGCCTTGCCAGCGCGAATACTGGGCGTCGCAATTTGAACAGTTGTAAATTGTGGTTATTTTTTGAGTCATAAATAAAACTACTATAATAATAGTAGTAGCTTAGCGTGTTTTATTTTTCTAGTCAAATAAATTACCACACGTAAATTACCACACGAGCACTCTCCAATATCCGCCTATGTTGTCTTCCTCCCAGTACCAGTAAGTGTTATGTATTTTTCCTAACCAATTTCCACTGTTGATTTTATAACAATGTTGTCCAGTGTCACATTTGGGTATAAAATTGCTTGGTTTTCCAGTGAATTTTTCTCCCCTTTCAATAATATGTGAATAAAAATTACGATTTCCTCTGACAATAAATTCTTTGCCTGAGCCTTCAGCGTATAATTGGCTATCTGGAGTCATCTCGGTTATTTCGCAATTTGGGCAATTTTTTTCTATATCCAAAATATCATAAGTTGTTTTGACACTATCTTCTATGATACTATCACGCACTTCCTGGGCATAGTCTCTATTCTTCGTTTCAGTACTAATATTAACAACCTCAAGTAATGGCAGTTCAATAATAGTTAATCTTGGATTTATAATACCCATTATTAAAACAGCAAAAAAAGCCAGTAGCACCCCGATAATAGCCGACCAAATCCGATCTTTGGCGTCGCTGATTGACGATTGATTGCCGCGAGATGTGATCCATTTTATGCCCGCCCACATAATGATTACCGCCGCCAAAATGCCGATACTGCCCAAAATGAATTTATACCAGATTTGAAAGTATTCGGCCATGCCACTGACACTCTTTATATTACCAAAAGGAACATTAAGGGTTATACCGTCATTTCCTGTCTCGGGCAAAGGTGGCGGTGAACTAAGTCCATCAGCCAATGCGATTGGGCCAATCGTTAATGTCATTAAGATGACAATTATGATGGTCAATTTAACTGCTGTAAAATTCATTGTGTATAATAATTATAATATGATAGTGTATTTTGTACATAGCCTTGAGTCTCTGTCAATCCGCCGGCATTTACACAGCACCTGTATGCCCGCACTCCCTCACAGTCGCGACTAGCACTAAGAGCATGTCCTGCATATGCTTGATCAGCATAACTTCCATTATAGCCGGCAAATACATCAGCCAATCCTAGATTTGAGTCTTTATTGTTATTCATTGAAATAAACGCCGCCGCCAGTTCTATACTCGCCTCGTCATCATAATCTAATCTACCTACATTTTGCTCGGTTATGGCTTGTCCGTTTGAAAGGGTGATGTTATTTGCTTGTGCGACTTCAATTGCCGTTGCCGGCATAAATTGCATCATGCCAATTGCGCCCGCACTACTGGGACCGCGGTTTTGACCGCCACCAGATTCTTGCGCTGAGATTGCTCTCAACATATTTGCATCAACATTTTCATATTGTTGCCCATATTTTTCAAACCAATGATTTTGACTATTACTGAAAGTCACCCCCGGATTTACCGCTTCAACATTACTATAATCTATAATCGGACCATTGGCATTTACACACGGTTTAGATGGCTGACCAGATGTTGATCCGCTATATTGATTGATAGTACCATGACTGCCTTGAAGATGATAAGTAACATTAACATCCACTGTTGTCAAAGGTGGCAGTTTAATTATTGTCAGTTGAGGGTTGATGATTGCCATGATAGTATAGGCAAAAAACGCCAACAAGAGACCGATAATCGCCGACCAAATCCGATCTTTGGCGTCGCTGATTGACGATTGATTACCGCGAGATGTGATCCATTTGAATCCCGCCCACATAATGATTACCGCCGCCAAAATGCCGATACTGCCGAGGATAAAACTCCACCAAGCTTGGAAATATTTGGCTAACAGCCATTCGTCTACTATCATTTCACCGGAAAAACTACCAATTGGCACATTTGGCGTGAAGGTGATACTTTCCCCTGTCTTTTTTAGCTCTACATCTACTGTGGCTGTGTCTATGAGTTTATTCAGTCCTTCTTGGAGGGATGCCATGCTTTGTAGTGTTCCGTCTGTTTGAAATTTTCTACAAGTATTATAACATTCTTCGCGTGCCGCTTCGATCATATTAGATTCCCATCCAGATTGAGCCACTCTTTCATTACACTCTTCATAGCACTTTTCTAATGTTATTGCCCTTGTAGCAAGAGGAAACATTATTATAAATAGGAGGCAAAAAAGTAAAATTTTTTTAAACATTATTTTTTATTTAATTCCACATTAATTATTCTAGTAAAATCTTCAAACTTGACAGCACCTAAAAGTTCTTGGCTGTTGATATAGAAATGTGGCGTGCCTGATATCAGTAAATCATTGGCTTCGTCAGTGTCTTTTTTCAACGCGAATAGCGCTTCATCGCCATTGAGGCAGGTTTCAAAATCAGCCAAGTTTAAGCCGGCTACTCTGGCTAAATTGCTCAAATTGCCGATAGAGAAGTCAGCTTGATTCTGCCATAACAAATCATGATACTGCCAAAATTTGCCTTGCTGCCCGGCGCATCTAGCGGCTTGGTGCGCCAAAAGTGCGTCATCATACACTTCAACCATTGGCAAATCTTTCCAGACGATTTTGACCTGTTCATGGTATTTATTCATCACTTGTTTAAGTATTTGCTGGACTTCGGCGCTATAAGGGCAGGCAAAGCAAGAAAATTCAAAGATAGTGACTGGCGCATCAGCGTCGCCCAAAACAGGGGAGTCATCATAGATTTGTGGCTTTGTCACTTTGTCTTGGAAGTAGCTGACAAAGCCATTCACAATTAATTCCTCGTCAATTAATTTGGCTCTTGGATCAGAGATTGCTTCTTTGGCGCCAAAAATTCCAATGATAGCAAATATAATCGCAATGACTACCAAAATTATAATGATATGTTTTAAATAGTTGGTGTTTTTCTTGAACATAGTTTAGAAATTTCTAATTCATCTAATTTCTAATTCACCTAATAAAAATTATAAATTAAAAGCCGTTTCTTTTGAGTTCCTTGTTCTTTTTAATGTCTAGTCACTTTTCTATGTCAGGTGTCTTTTTGCCTTTTGCTTTTTATTAGAAATTAGGTGAATTAGAAATTTGCATCTTGGTTATTGTTTCTTGTTTGTTTCTTGCTTTCTTGTATCCTTATTTCTTTATAAAATTTATAGTTTTATCCGATATATTCTTCCATCATTACGGTCGCTAAAAAAGACATAGTCGGAGTTGCTAGCAATTACTTGGTCAATGGTGTGACTGCCTTCCGGCACGGCCAAAAGTTTTTTGGCGCCGGTGGCAAGATTGATTTCATACAAATAGTCATTGATTTGGTTGGCTGATTCCGGCGCTAGTCCGGCGCCAGACGGCAAACTCTGGGGAACGGCGCAGATTACTCGGTCGCTATCAGCAAAACTGCATTTGTTGCCCCAAGTGTCCAGACCAATACTACGACGATTGGCGCCGATGCTGTTGGGATTGGCGTCGGCGATCCAAAGTTGGGGTTTGTAATCGTTCTCACTACTGTAGACGCTATAAATCATTTTATTTCCCTCGGGCGACCAAACGCCTCGGAAGTCTCGGCCTTCCACAATCATTGATTTGAAATTTTCATTATTCAAGCCGATGAAAAAAACTTCTGATCGATTGGCATCTATACCCTCGGAAAAAGTGGCGACCATTTGATTATTGGGCGACCAGTTGGCCTTGAATTGGTTTTCCACTCCACCGATGCTTTCCAAAATTTTTATTTGTGAGCCGTCAGGATTGGCGACTGCTAAAAATCTATTTTCCGGATCAAGCGCGATACTCTTAAAGGCGATTTGTCCGCCGTCAGGTGAAAATTCAAACTCCTGCCAATGTTTGGGCAGGGTGATTTGCTTGTTGTTGGCAAAGTCATAAATAATATTTGAACCATCAGGATATTCCAAAGCCGCCATGGTGCCGTCATTTGACCAGCTGGCGCTTCTGACATTATAAAAGATTTTATTACTGTAAGCTTTGATGTCGCCACCGGCAGACACGATTTGGAATTTGCCGGTTGCGGAATCATAGTAGATCAAGCTTCCGCTGGAATTATAGGTGGCATATCGGGTCGGACTGTTTACCAGCACATCGGTTTTGGTCAAACTGCCTTGAGCAACATCAGTCGGATTGGTGTCTTCAATCGGAATTAGATTTTCACCAAGATTGACATTGGATGAGTCAGGCAGTCGGCCGTTGGTGTTGACCAGATAGATTCGGCCGTTGATATTGACTGTGGTCGGCAGTCGGCCGTTGGCATTTAAATTGGTGGCGTCAGTCGGTGGTGGCTCGGGAGCAAATATCGTCCGGAAGAAAAACCAATACAGAGAAAAAGCAAATAGAGCCACGGCGCCGACAAACAAGGCGATGATGCCGATTTTTTTCCAATCTAATCTCATATAATTATTATGATATTATTTTAATTTAATTTCCCAATGAATTTAAAAGTGAACTTCCAACTGCTTGTCGCCAGCTTTGTCCACCCGGCACCAAGGCGGCGGCCCCGCTTAATCCCGCTTTTGTCCATATCCATACGCCCTTAAATATTAGTGTCGGATCATTGATTAATGCATAAATAAAAAATAGCACCACTAAAATCAAGGACGCGACAATGACATTTATCAACATTAGCAGAATTATTTCGGTAATTTTTGCCATTTCTTTACTAGGAATCCATTTGCCAATAGTATAATCATCGCCAAACTGGCAGATATGTTGGGGTAGGAGCAGTGAGACCACCAAATGCGCGTTTAGATACAAGAGAGACAGTAGTGTCCAGTCCAGCCAGACCGAGCCCCAAAAGGTGGTGAGTAGATACCTGCTGCCCAGTTTGGTGCCGACAGCCGCTACATCTTCAGTCGCGCCGTCCTTATCGCCTTTGAGTAATTTTTTGGCAGAATTTTTTACTCGATTCATTACATTTTCAGTGCTGGTATTTTGATTGGATGCGATTTTATCTCGGCTAACATCGCTAATTCTTTCTTTTTGGTCACTGTTTTCTGCTTGTTGCGGGTTTCTCTGGGTCTGATATTTGGCTCGATTTAGACCGATTTCTTGGGCAGAATTAAATTGACTTCGATTATTTGAAGTTTCTTTATTATTGATTTGATTCGTTGAAACCTCGGCCATTTGTTTGTTAGAAGTTGTATTTATTATAACATTTTTTGCTATCAACCGCAAAACTTTTTATCCATCACAAAAACCCCGAGTATTCGGGGCTTTCTTCCACGAGATTACCACGCTCCCTCCGGTCGCTCGCAATGACAGAAAGGAAGAACAAGGGATCCCGTGGAAAATAAACTGTCATCCCGAGGGAGTGGAACGACCGTGGGGATCCCGTTGTATTACCACGGGATTGTCACGCTCCCTTCGGTCGCTCGCAATGACGAGGTGGGCAGACGAGATTGCCACGGTCGTCTATCCGCTAAGGCGGAGTGGACTCCCTCGCAATGACAGCGGTGGAATGTCATCCCGCCAATCAATCAGAAATCTTTAATCTTAAATTCTTATTCCTTATTTTCTGCCGGTTGTTGTAAATAACAACTTATTTTTATCAGGACTAAGTGAGACTTTAATATAATCGTCAGACCCGATCTCATCTTCCAGAATTTTCACCGACAGTGGCGTTTCCACGAGTTCTCGGATTATTTTGCCAATCCCGCGCGCGCCTTGATCGACCTCATGGCTCTTGCCGGCAATCAGCTTGACGGCGTCACTGTCATATTCAAGATAAATATTTTTTGATTTTATCCTTTGGTTCAGCTTCTCTAGTTCTAAATTTACGATTTTTTTGAGTTGGATTAGTGGCAGGGGACTGAAATACACAATTTTGTCCAAACGATTGATAAACTCCGGCTTGAAGTGTCTGGTCGTCTGCTCAATTATCTTTTCTTGAATGTCAGCTTGAAGTTTGCCGATCTCGTCAGAGTCGAAGCCAATATTTGGGTTTTTGTTTATCAGGTCTGATCCAATATTGGCAGTCATAATAATGATGGTATTTTGGAAATTGATTTTGGTGCCAGACGCGTCAGTCAGATACCCGTCTTCCAGTATTTGTAGCAGTAGATCAAAAATGTCGGCATTGGCTTTTTCAATTTCATCAAACAGAACAATAGAATATGGCTTGTGCTTTACTTTTTCCGTTAGTTGTCCGCTTTCTTTATAGCCGACATAGCCGGCCGGAGCGCCAATTAATTTTGAAATATTGAATTTCTCACTATATTCTGACATATCAATTTTAATCAGCGAGTTTTCATCATTAAATAATTGACTTGCCAATACTCGAGCGCTATGAGTCTTGCCGACACCGCTTGGGCCGACAAATATAAACGACGCCAGCGGTTTATGCTCCGGACTAAGTCCGGCCTTGGATCGTTTGATAAAATCACTGATGATAGTGACAGCTTCGTCTTGGCCGATTATTTGCTCTTTCATTCGTTTGTCCAAGTTTAACGCATGTTTTTTTTCTGACGCCAGCAGTTCCTCGGCGGGGATGCCGGTAATTCTGGCAATAATGCCGGCAACATCAGCGCCGTCTATCTGACCGATAATTTTCGCCTTGTCAATTAGGAGTTTTGATTTGATGTATTCCAATTTTTCATCAATATCTTGGGCTTCTCGTTTTAATTCCAGTGCTTGAGAGAAGTCCTCATTAGTGATGGCTTTTTCTTTTTGACGATTAATTTCAATCAGTTGCCGTTCAAGTTCTTTGACTTGTTTTTCTTGCGGTGATGCTTTCTGATTCACTTTGACGGCCGCACAGGCCTCGTCAATGAGATCAATTGCTTTGTCGGGTAGGAATTTATCCTGAAGATATTTTTGACTTAAAGTGACAGCTGTTTCAATCGCAGTTTCGTTAATTTCTACTTGATGAAAGCCTTCATAGTATTTTTTGATGCCACGGAGTATTTCTTTGGCTTCTTCGGTCGTCGGTTCGGCGATTTTAATCGGCTGGAACCGGCGGTCAAGCGCCGGATCGTTTTCAATTGATTTGCGATAATCTTCAAAAGTGGTCGCGCCAATACATCTGATTTCTCCGCGCGCCAAAGCCGGCTTCAAGATATTGGCGGTATCCATTGACCCGGACGCTGATCCGGTGCCGACAATATTGTGGATTTCATCAATAAATAATATCACTTCCGGTCTTTTTTTGGCTTCATCAATAATCTGTTTGACGCGTGATTCAAATTCGCCACGAAACATGGTGCCGGCAACAGTCGCAGTCAGATCAATGGTATAAATCTTTTTGTTTTTTAAAATATCAGGCACTTCACCGCCGGCAATCCGCTTGGCTAGGCCTTCAATCATGGCTGTTTTACCAACCCCGGGATGCCCCAGAATGATTGGGTTGTTCTTGGTTCGGCGGGATAATATTTGAATTATTCTTTCAATTTCCTTGTCTCGGCCAATGACCGGATCAATCCTAGCTTGTGATTTTTTTTATGTCAGATCAGTCCCAAAGAGCTCAAGCGCGTTATCTTGGGCTGTCATAAACTCGGCTCCCGGCATCATTGACGGCAGTCCGAAGTCATGGCTTTTTTGTTGGCCGATTACTTTGAAAGTTTCGGTCAGATCCGGTAATTTTGACGCGCTTTTGAGAGAGGCGATTGTTTGCGCTGTTAATTCTGATTCCGGTATTTTGAAATCGGCAAAAATTTTCTTGACTTCACTGTCACCAATTTGAATTATGGCCGCCAGCAGGTGCTCGGTGCCGATATACCGGTGCTTATTGATATAAGCGATCTGGACTGACTTCTGGATCAAATCTTTGGCTGACTTGGAAAATCTGGGTGTAATCTTGGTTTTGATTTCTTGACCGACAAGATTTGTCTGGGCAATGTGGTTTTTAATATCGGCCGGCTTGATTTCAAAAACGGTGAATAATTCAGTGCCAACACTGCCTTTTTGCAAGATTAGTCCATAGAAGATATGATAGGGCTCGACCAGTTCATGATCAAGTTCCAATGCCAAATCAGCCCCGGCGCGGAGGGATTTTTTAAAATTATTTGAAAATTTATCTAGTTGTTGTGGCATAATTAATCCAGTTATAAAATATAAAGATTTAATATTGGTAATAATATTCTTAAAAGTATAAAGATACAAGGACACAAGATACAAACAAGAAATAAGGAATTAAATATCAAATTGCAAACATTTGGTTATTGAATTTTGAGATTTGTTTGTTTCTTGTGTCTTGGTTATTGAATAACATTATGCCATACTCCGAAGTTGCGCAATCCGATCTTCAATCGGCGGGTGAGTGGAAAACGCATTTTTGAGAAATTTTTTCTGATTACCAAACGGATTGGCAATATATAAGTGAGCTGTAGCATTTGACGCTTTTTTGGTTGGTTGAGGGTCATTTTTGATTTTTTCTAACGCTCTGGCCAGCCCTTCAGGATAGCGGGTGAGCAAACTGCCGGAAGCGTCTGCCAGATATTCTCTTTTTCTGGAGATTGATAGTTTAATCAACTGGGCGATAATCGGCGACAGCACTATTAAAAGTATGCCCACGACCATTAAAATTGTTCCAAGTTGTCCACCGCCACCGCTTCGACGATTTCTATTACTACCGAAAAAGCTGATCCGCAAGAACCAATCAGACATCAGCACGATAATTCCGACCAGCACAATGACAATGGTCATTAGTCGGATGTCATAATTTTTGATGTGAGACAATTCATGGGCGATGACGCCTTCAAGCTCCTCGTTTTCCAATTTTGCTATTGCGCCAGTGGTAATGGCGATTGAGGCGTGAGCCGGGTCGCGGCCGGTCGCAAAGGCATTGATTGCTTCGTCATTTATAAGGTGAACTTTTGGTTCTGGGATGCCGGCGGTAATACATAAGTTTTCCACCAGGCGATAGACATAAGGGTCTTGATCTCTGGCAATCGGCTTAGCGCCGGAAACTGCCAGTGCCACTTTATCCCCAGAGTAGTAGCCGAACAAGCTCATTATAATTGAAACTACAACAGCCAAAATCAAGATACCGTTGCCATATTCAAGCACATAACCCAAAAAGTACCCCAAAGCGGAGATTAGGGCGACAAAGACGATGATTAGTATCCAGGTCTTGCGTTTGTTGGCGTCAATTTGGTTGTACATAGCGCTAGGTTGTAGTTGGTAGGAATTAGGAGGTAGAAAAGAACAAGAAACAAGACACAAGATGCAAACAAATTCTAAATTTTAATATTTAATAATCAAATGTTTGTAATTTGATATTTGATTCCTTGTAGCTTGTTATTTTTGTTAAATTTTAATCTTTGATTAAATTAAAATTTAACCTTTATATTTTCTTTTTCGCCAGCTTCAGCTTCAAAGAAGTCAAATTTCTTAAATCCCAGCAGACCCACGATCAGATTGTTGGGGAAAATTTTGACTTTGATATTAAAGTCACGGGCATTGCCATTATAAAATCTTCTGGAGGCCTGAATTTTGTTTTCAGTGTCAGACAATTCGTCTTGAAGCCGTAAGAAATTTTGGTTGGCTTTCAAATCCGGATAGCTTTCAGCCAGCGCAAAAATTGATTTTAAAGTTGAGGATAACATATTTTCAGCTTTGGCTTTGGCTTCAACTGTTCCGGTTTGTTGCATTGCCATATTTCTGGCTTGGATCACTTTGGCAAAGGTTTCTTGCTCATGGCTGGCATAGCCCTTGACGGTTTCTATCAGGTTGGGGATAAGGTCATACCGTCTTTTTAATTGAACATCAATATCAGACCAAGCTTCGTCAGTTCTTGTTTTTAGCTTAATTAAGCCATTATAGATCGCGATTAGCCAAAATAGGACTATGACGATCACTCCTGCTAAGACCCACAAAAATATTTCCATATTTTTTGTTTATTAATTATTAATTATTATTTTTTATTTTGTCCCAAACGCTTTTTTATGTTATAATAAAAGAGAAATACTTTTAAATATTGTAAAATTATTGTATAATAATTGTATAATATGATTGTTGATAAGTCAATCAACTCACAATCAATATCATTGGGTGACAAATTTATGAAAATTAAATATTATTTTGGGGCCGGCTTTGTGGTAGCTGTAATTTTAATTACGGTTTTTCTGGCCGGTTTTAATTTTGCGCTGGCGGCTTGGACAGAGCCAGTTTCCGCTCCACCGCAAAACAATGTATCAGCGCCAATCAATGTCGGCACTGACGCTCAACAAAAACCAGGGCAGTTGACTGTTAATAAGCTTTGT
>CAYLUK010000027.1:0-13262 GCA_964386875.1 uncultured Gammaproteobacteria bacterium | reverse complement strand
CCGCTTGGTCCAAATTATTGGTCGGCTCATCCAACAAAAGAATGTCCGGATTTTGAATCAGGGCGTAAGCCAATAGTAATCTGGCTTGCTGGCCACCGGAAAGATCACCCACTCGCCGGTCAGTCGGCACAGTCAGATTGACCGCTGTCATCACTTGGTGTATTTCGCTTTTGATGTTTTTGGGCGTAACATCATACGCTCGCGCCAAATATTGACTAATATATAAATCATAATCCTCTCTTGGTATCACTTGCAAAGCAGTGCCAATGGTAGCGCCGCCGGTGATGGATATCCGGCCTTTGTTATTTTTCAGCTTGCCCATAAACAGATTAAATAAAGTGCTTTTACCAGCGCCATTTTGACCCATTAAAGTGATCTTGGCTCCACGCCGAATACTAAAACTAGCCTCACTGAAAATGGGCTTCTTATATAAATATTCAAACGATACTTCGTCAAATCTTAATATTACTTCTTCGCTCATAAAATATGCTAATTGATTTTTTCACATTAATGCTGGCAATAAAACACCCCCGGCTTAGAGGATGTTTTTGCCAAATCAACAAGTAAATAAATTATCTTTTTCTCCTACTTTTGCCAAAGTTTTTCTTCTTGGCCCAGGGAGCACTAATTGAACTGTCACCCTTGTTTGACCAACGCCTTCGGCCGGAGCCACCACCTCGATATCCGCCACCGCCACGATTTTCACCGCCACCACTGCTTCTTGAATATTGCGATCTGACTTGGCTTATTGGCTCATCGCTTTTACTCACTCTGATCTTTTTGCCATTAAATTGCACTCCTGTTAGTGACCGGATTGCTTCAATCACATATTTGCTCTCAACCGCAAAGACAGAATATTCCGACATCAAATTTATCTGACCGATATCCATACCGCGCAATTTCGGACTGGAATTAATCAGCGAGAACAAAGCCTTGATATCAAACCGATGATTTTTGCCAAAATTAATTTTCAAAGTGACGCTATCTTTCAATTCTTTGCCCCGATCACCGACTGGCTTAGCCTCGACATTCAAATTACGATTATTTTTATGTTCCTCAATTATTGGAGTCAGCTCTTTAGTCACAAAATACTTAATCAAATCCTCTTTTTTAACGGCCTTCAACCGGTCAATAACTTCCACCACATACTTCTCATGCGCCACCGCTTCAGTATCTGACTTCTGGACCGCCGTCACGAAATTATCAATCAGTTTTTTATAAACATCTTCCCCTTTTGGCACCTGCTTATGCTCAAATGGCTTGCCAATGGCTCGTTCTAATTCCTTAATCCGTCTGATCTCTCGTGAACCCCCCAGAGAAATAGACACGCCACTCTGACTGGCTCGACCGGTCCGACCACTGCGATGAGTATAGGATATGTTTTGGTCTGGCAGACTATAATTGATAATGTGAGTCAAATTTTTGACATCAATGCCTCTGGCTGCGACATCAGTCGCGACCAACACCCGAATTTGCTTTTTTTTAAATCGCTCCATAATCTTGGTCCGGATATTTTGTGACACATCACCATGAATCGCTTCCACTTCATAATTGGCCTGTCTCAACCGATCAGCCACATCTTGAGTCTCACGCCTGGTGCGACAAAAAAGAATGCCATACACCCCCGGTAAATAATCCAAAATTCTTTTGAGCGCTTCAAATCGATCCCGCGTTTGGACGATGTAGTACTCGTGAGACACATTCTCAGCGCCAACATTCTTGTGGCCAATACTAATCTCATGAGCATTATGCATATAATTCTTGGCAATCGTGCTAACACCCTTAGACATCGTCGCAGAAAACAGCAAGGTTCGACGGTCAGCCGGTGTTTGTTCCAAAATAGAATCCAAATCATCTTTAAATCCCATATCAAGCATCTCATCCGCTTCGTCCAAAACCAGCCATTTAATAGTCTGTAATTTTAAAATTTTTCTTCTGATCAAATCATGGACTCGGCCTGGCGTGCCGACGACGATATTGGTGCCTCGCTTTAATGACCTAATCTGCAAGTCAATTCGTTCACCACCATAAACCGGAGTGACTACAATACCGGTAGAATGCCGAGCCATCTCACGAATGCCCTGGGCGCTCTGAATGCACAATTCTCTGGTCGGGCATAATACAATCGCCTGCAAGCTCACGCCGTCAGTTTTGATCTGACACAAAATTGGCAAACTAAAAGCCGCCGTTTTGCCAGTTCCAGTCTGGGCTAGGGCGGTCAAATCTTGCTTTGATTCTAAAATAAATGGAATTGTCTGCTCTTGAATAGGAGTCGGTTCTTCAAACCCAAGTTCAGCCAAACTTTTCAATATCTCGGCGTTTAAACCAAGCTCTTTAAATGTTTTCATTCGTTATTATTCTTTTATTACAACTTCAATAGTATCATATTTTTTAGCTTTTGTCAAACGGTCAAACCTTTTAACCAAAAGAGTGGTTTCTATCTATTGCGAGGGTCTGCTCTCTAATAAAACACAAAGGAGGTTCCAAATGAACATTGCTGGCATGAGGAAAGCGGCGATTTTGGCGGCGTTGTACAATAATTCAAAGTCTCGGGGTATGGGGTTTATGCATTTCGATCCTAAACCCATGACCGAGGCAGAGGCACAAGCGTTATTGGACTCGGGCCGGACATACTTCGATTACCTGAAGGGTCGTGTGATGAAAGTTGACCTTTCGGGCGACGAACTGAAAACCTATTTGTATAATCGCGACAACGGCGAAAACGCAGCCGAAACCGTTCTCAAAGACCTATCGTAAAGAGCTAAATCCGGTTTCAACCCAAGGCGTTAGCTACACAGCTGACGCCTTTTTTCTTATGAGCAAAAAATAATTTATAAGAAAATGTCGTCTAACGTTCGCGTATATCTGATGTTTTACGGAGCGTAGCGGAACAAAATATGGGTAGGGACTTTTATATAAAAGCCGCAACCGGATACTCGTTGCTATCGGATGTAATTTAAAATTTTTGTTTTGCGAAACAAAACATTATTTGGGGCTATTTTTTATTTTTATTATCTTATAAAACAATTTTTTATTCCTAATACTAATATTTTGTATTTTATAATTTGGGAAAATATCTTTTAACTTTGTTTCTATAAAAAATAAATCAACTAAACCTTCAGTTTGTTCATAATTTAATTTTAACTTTTTAACTTTATTATAAATCACTAAATGAATAATTTCATGAGCAATTGTTTCATTGACGTTTTTAATGTCTCTACTATTTGCCACCCTTAAATTGACTATGCTAGGATAATTAAATTGCCCTTCTGGTCCGTATAATGAGATATGGCAAAAATATTTATCTCTCACTTTTAAATTAGAGTTATTTAAAATTTCAAAAAACTCTTTTTCAATTTTTCGCCAGTTATTTTTTGCTATATTACTTTTTATTTGATAATTATTTCTATCGTAAATTTTACTTAGTTCTATATTGAGCTGTTTGACAAAAAGTTTTTTATTATTTTGATAAATTTCAAAGTAAAATTTAGGTAAAACAATCGGAAAATTATAATCAATAAACCACTTATATTCATCGTAGATATTTAGTAGTTTTTCTTTTTCTTTATTTTTTGAATATAAAAATTGTAGTTTCATGCTTATATTATAGCTTAAATATGAAAAAATTAAAACGGCCAAAGTATTTTATTTACCTTAGCCGTTGTGTAGTCAGAAAAATCCAGATTCCCGTAACTGTTTGGCGATATCGTTAACCTCGCTCCCGGGATTATTAATCGCAGGAAAAGCTTCTTTAACTGACTGCTCAATTTCTCGCAGACTTTTTTCTCCGGTCATCTGCCCGACAATGAATGCTCCGATCTCGTTAAAAGTCAGAACACCTTTACCCTGAAAGAAACCGAGAAAACCATTAAGATCTTGCCTGATTTTGAATCGGCAGTTGATTTTAGACACAAACTTGCTGTCCATGTTCGCCTCCTTTTATTTCTTGGATAAATTCGTCGGGAGCATACATTCCGCCATTATAGCATGAGGCAGAACATCCGCCACCGCAGAAATTACCGCATGTCTGGCATTTCGCTGGCAACCATTTCAGAGACCGAAAATGTGCCAATCGCTCAACCCATATTTCGGTTAGAGGAGTCTCTAAAATATTACCATAACTTCCTTTGGCGATAGAACATGAACGCACATTGCCCAAGTGGTCGATATGGCCGAAACCGGTTCCTTGCCAGCAACCAATCACATAATTATGATATTTGACAGGGAGTAGGCACAACGGAAAAGCATCTCCAAAACCGGCAAGAATGCCCAGTTTATCGCGTATTCTTTCCAGTTGAGGAAAAACAGACAAGTAGTCATGCAGGGACAGCTTGACCTGTTCCCAGTCGGATTTAGCCCGACCATAAGGAGTCAAACGTCCCACATTAATCTCATCTATTTCTATGCCATTTTCTATCAGCCACCGGCAAGTATCAAAAACCGAGCAATAATTACCTTTGGTTAATGTATAGAGAATAGAGATGCCAATTCCGTTCTCCACACAAGCCCGTATGCCGTTTACCACCGCATTAAATGATCCGGCAACTTGGGTTATGCTCTCGTGAATTTCTTTTGTGCCGTGTAGTGAAATAGCGCCGCCAATAATGCGATGAGCCACTAACTCTTGAGCTACCCCCGCGTTTATATGAGTGCCGTTTGACACGAACGACAAAAAGAAATCCAACTTGTCGGCATATTCCAACGCTTCTCGCCAATATGGATACACAAAAAATTCGCCTCCAAATAGCCGGACTTCAAACACCTCGGCTTCGGCAAGCTTGTCCAGAATGGACATAACTCGCTTTAATGGAGTATGACTTGATTTTTTACATTCCATTTCAGCGTTGAAACAAAACTCACAAGCCAAATCGCAAACCGGAGTTACCTCAAAATTTACGGAGATCGGCGATTTCAGACTTACTAACTTGTTCATTTTTTCCTCCTGTAAAGTTGGAGTTGGAGGGACAAATATTCATTCATCCCTCCAGCTCGGTTCATGTACTCACTTACAACGGCAAGTGCACTGACCGGCACATTTCAGCGTAGCCATACGCATGGGCGTAAGCTTAGGCATGGAGCCCTTTAGAACGCTGAACTTCGCTACTACGGCTTTGTTCTGCTGGTTCATAGCACTTTCCTCCTTTCTTGCCTATTATCTTAAATCACTCTTCAGGCTGAAAACCCACCATGGATTTTCATTTAACTTTATTGACCCAAAAAGTAAAATAAAGAAATAGGTCTTGGGGTTGAATGTTAAAGAGCTAATAAGCCATCTTATCACTACCCCCCCCCATTTTGTCAAGGGTTTTGTGGTTTTGTGGTTTAAAAAATAGCCCCAAATAATATCCCGCCAAAGGCGGGATAAAAAACTTTTAATTATTTCCGATAACGTTCGCGTGTATCTGATGTTTGCCGTAGCGCAGCGGAGGCAAATATGGGTGGAGGCTTTCAAAGAAAGCCGTAACCAGATATACACTGTTATCGGATGTAATTAAAAATTTTTGTTTTGCTTCGCAAAACATTATTTGGGGCTATTTTTTATTTTTATTATCTTATAAAACAATTTTTTATTCCTAATACTAATATTTTGTATTTTATAATTTGGGAAAATATCTTTTAACTTTGTTTCTATAAAAAATAAATCAACTAAACCTTCAGTTTGTTCATAATTTAATTTTAACTTTTTAACTTTATTATAAATCACTAAATGAATAATTTCATGAGCAATTGTTTCATTGACGTTTTTAATGTCTCTACTATTTGCCACCCTTAAATTGACTATGCTAGGATAATTAAATTGCCCTTCTGGTCCGTATAATGAGATATGGCAAAAATATTTATCTCTCACTTTTAAATTAGAGTTATTTAAAATTTCAAAAAACTCTTTTTCAATTTTTCGCCAGTTATTTTTTGCTATATTACTTTTTATTTGATAATTATTTCTATCGTAAATTTTACTTAGTTCTATATTGAGCTGTTTGACAAAAAGTTTTTTATTATTTTGATAAATTTCAAAGTAAAATTTAGGTAAAACAATCGGAAAATTATAATCAATAAACCACTTATATTCATCGTAGATATTTAGTAGTTTTTCTTTTTCTTTATTTTTTGAATATAAAAATTGTAGTTTCATGCTTATATTATAGCTTAAATATGAAAAAATTAAAACGGCCAAAGTATTTTATTTACCTTAGCCGTTGTGTAGTCAGAAAAATCCAGATTCCCGTAACTGTTTGGCGATATCGTTAACCTCGCTCCCGGGATTATTAATCGCAGGAAAAGCTTCTTTAACTGACTGCTCAATTTCTCGCAGACTTTTTTCTCCGGTCATCTGCCCGACAATGAATGCTCCGATCTCGTTAAAAGTCAGAACACCTTTACCCTGAAAGAAACCGAGAAAACCATTAAGATCTTGCCTGATTTTGAATCGGCAGTTGATTTTAGACACAAACTTGCTGTCCATGTTCGCCTCCTTTTATTTCTTGGATAAATTCGTCGGGAGCATACATTCCGCCATTATAGCATGAGGCAGAACATCCGCCACCGCAGAAATTACCGCATGTCTGGCATTTCGCTGGCAACCATTTCAGAGACCGAAAATGTGCCAATCGCTCAACCCATATTTCGGTTAGAGGAGTCTCTAAAATATTACCATAACTTCCTTTGGCGATAGAACATGAACGCACATTGCCCAAGTGGTCGATATGGCCGAAACCGGTTCCTTGCCAGCAACCAATCACATAATTATGATATTTGACAGGGAGTAGGCACAACGGAAAAGCATCTCCAAAACCGGCAAGAATGCCCAGTTTATCGCGTATTCTTTCCAGTTGAGGAAAAACAGACAAGTAGTCATGCAGGGACAGCTTGACCTGTTCCCAGTCGGATTTAGCCCGACCATAAGGAGTCAAACGTCCCACATTAATCTCATCTATTTCTATGCCATTTTCTATCAGCCACCGGCAAGTATCAAAAACCGAGCAATAATTACCTTTGGTTAATGTATAGAGAATAGAGATGCCAATTCCGTTCTCCACACAAGCCCGTATGCCGTTTACCACCGCATTAAATGATCCGGCAACTTGGGTTATGCTCTCGTGAATTTCTTTTGTGCCGTGTAGTGAAATAGCGCCGCCAATAATGCGATGAGCCACTAACTCTTGAGCTACCCCCGCGTTTATATGAGTGCCGTTTGACACGAACGACAAAAAGAAATCCAACTTGTCGGCATATTCCAACGCTTCTCGCCAATATGGATACACAAAAAATTCGCCTCCAAATAGCCGGACTTCAAACACCTCGGCTTCGGCAAGCTTGTCCAGAATGGACATAACTCGCTTTAATGGAGTATGACTTGATTTTTTACATTCCATTTCAGCGTTGAAACAAAACTCACAAGCCAAATCGCAAACCGGAGTTACCTCAAAATTTACGGAGATCGGCGATTTCAGACTTACTAACTTGTTCATTTTTTCCTCCTGTAAAGTTGGAGTTGGAGGGACAAATATTCATTCATCCCTCCAGCTCGGTTCATGTACTCACTTACAACGGCAAGTGCACTGACCGGCACATTTCAGCGTAGCCATACGCATGGGCGTAAGCTTAGGCATGGAGCCCTTTAGAACGCTGAACTTCGCTACTACGGCTTTGTTCTGCTGGTTCATAGCACTTTCCTCCTTTCTTGCCTATTATCTTAAATCACTCTTCAGGCTGAAAACCCACCATGGATTTTCATTTAACTTTATTGACCCAAAAAGTAAAATAAAGAAATAGGTCTTGGGGTTGAATGTTAAAGAGCTAATAAGCCATCTTATCACTACCCCCCCCCATTTTGTCAAGGGTTTTGTGGTTTTGTGGTTTAAAAAATAGCCCCAAATAATATCCCGCCAAAGGCGGGATATTATTTGGGGCTATTTTTTATTTTTTTTAATAGCGGCGTTCCGTATATTTATATAATAAATTAAAACGGGTTAAAATTCAATCCTTTGAAGTTTCTTTTTAGAGCTTAGTTTGTTTTTTAAGTGACAAATGCCCCTATTTTTGATAAGATAGTATTAACACTATATACAATTATTTTTTATGCAAAATTATCTATCACGAATTAAAAAAATCAAGAAACAGTTGGCTATTTCAGAAGAAGAGCGCTTTGTAGCTGCCCCCAACGGCACTCATCACAAAGTTTTTCTTTCAAATAATTATGTTATCCGTTTTCGAGACGACAACTGTAAGCTTTTATTAAGAGAGGCAAATTTTTTGAAGCAACTTAATCATGCGCTAATACCAAAAATTTTGTGGTTCGGAGAAATTGATCAATTGTTTTTTATGGTTGAAAATCGACTCACGGGCAAAACAATAAATTTAGTTTGGAAAAATCTTTCAGTAAAAAATAAAAAAAACATTGTTAAACAAGTTGTTGAGTTTTTGCAGTACCAGAAAACTCAAACAAAAAATTATATCTATTCAGCGAAGACAGGCAAAAAATATAAAAAAATTTTGGATTATCTTACAGATAATATAAGACAAAAAGCCGCTACTATCAAAAAGCTTAGACAAACAAATGGAATAATGAAAGATCTATTATTAATTATTAATAATCCAAAAGTTAAAAATTTGTTTACTACTCAAACAAAAGTTGTTTTAGTTCACGGTGATCTTATTATTCATAATTTGCTTACTGATGGAAAAAATTTAACAGGAGTTCTTGATTGGGAACTGGCATTATGGGGCGATCCCGACTATGATCTTTTTCGTCTCTTTTATTATCAAGAATGTGCGAAAGCCTACCAAGAACAAGGAGTCGATGAAACATTTGAATCTGATTATATGGATAGGTTAATTGCATTGATTTTAAAATCTGACCTTATAAAAAATGAAAAAATATTTCAGAGAAAATATCAAGTAGTGTGCGCTATTTTCTATCTCAATGCTCTCTATTGGGCAGCAAGCTCAGATAGCCCGAAAAAAAATATTAATGAAATCATAGTACAATGGGATAAAAAAAGTGGGATTAAATACTTATGTACTTAATCCCACAGGTTGCAGTTACTTGCAACCAGTTCGTTTGCCAGGGAAAGCTGCCCCAGAAGACAGGGGAACTACCTTGGCGATCTTGATCTTCTTGATCTCGATCTTTTTCATCTTGTCTCACCTCCTTTTATAAGGTGCAGATTTGGCGATTACCTACTGCCGTGATTCCGTTTGACCGAATGTATTCTACGGCAAGCGCTTTGGTGATTTCGCAGTAAAAATCGCACATGTCGGAAAAAAGTCTTGGTCGATCCTTGACTGCTGAACGAGAAACGACCTCTCTGGTAACATGGCATTGTCCACCACACGGTCCTTCGATGGCGCACCCTGAACAGTAATCATCGGTTCCAGGAAAACGTTCCTTCACCATCTTGAATAAGCCGCCTGTTTTCTGAAACATCCGATCGAAGTCATTGATGTGCCCGACTTGCGTGGTTGTGTGACTGCAAACTTTGATACCGCCATCAACATTAAATTCGAGTGATTTTCCTTCGACGGCAGCACAGAAAGCATGGTTTCCAGTAAGCAGGCTTTCGCTAGTGAGGTTGCGGAAGGCACTGTCCCAGGTACCGAAGAAATCAATACCTCTTTTGTTGGCGTATCTCTTGATACGTATGAGTTTGTCAACTCTCGTCGCGACAGGAATGTTGATTAAACTGACAAGATCATAGTCAAAGGCGATAGATGTCATGCCTCTTTGAACCGCCAAATTGATGATGTCAATATCAACAAGTTCGAAATTCCCATTCGCCACCGTAATACTGAATCCATCCAACGGGTAACCGATCTCAACTAGAAGGTCAAATTTCTCCAGTATGCGATTGAAGGTGCCTCGGCCTCCTTTGGTGATACGAATTGCATCGTTGGCTTGCAATATCCCGTCAAGTGAAGTAGCAATACGAACTCGATACTTCTTCAATACCTCGGCGATTTCCCTCGTCATCAGTACGAGATTGGTATTGATGGCAAACTCGAAGGTCAGATCATCAATGCCATCGCAGTAGCGAAGGACTTCAGCGATGACTGACCAATTGATCAAAGGCTCTGCATTGCCAAAATGGATTTTGCAATGTGTACGACCCTGCTTTTTCATCAAGGCGACATAGTGGTCGATGCACTTCTTGGCAGTTTCCCAGCTCATGTTGAGTTGCTTGGTCGGCTTCTGATAGATTGGAAGTACCGTACCACTGTTGCTGGATGGTTGGAAATGGATACAGTGAGTACAGCCGAAATTGCAGGAGTCACTGATTGCAAGGCCCATTCGGTCAATGGTTTGTCCAGTACTAACATTCGATAGGTGGTGACCTTTTTGTTCGCACAAAAACTCTTTTTCGTTGAAGCCAGGTTCAATAAGGAAAAAGATCTTAGCAAACTCTCGAATTATATCTCCTGGATCTTCATCGCAGATTTTGGAAATTTCCTCTGCGGTAACTGGCTGCTTGAAGAGATCCAAAAATCGTAAACCTTCGAGATTGACGATTCTAGGGTTGCCGTACAGGGAATGATAAATCATCGCCATTTCTGATTCAGAATCAGACAGAATACGGATATTTGGAGATAACTAATATCTTTGCTTTTCCATGATCCCATCCTCCTTATTTTTGATGTTAAAGATCTGCTGACACTTTATCACTACCCCCCCCCATTTTGTCAAGGGAGTTTTCTGGTAAAAAAATAAAAAATAGCCCCAAATAATTATCCGCGAAGCGGATAAAAAAACTTTTAATTATTTCCGATAACGCACGGCGGCTATACGAAGTGGCCGACCGGCCTGAAGCGAAGTGAGGGGAAAAAAAGGGGCTGACCTCTTTTCTCCTTTTCGGATCAACTCCTTATTTGCCATTAAATAGATTTTCATTTTTTTTAATGGCTTTGTAACTTTTATCCAAAAATTGTTCAAAATCTTTATTTTCATTATAAAGCTCGGTAAAATATTCGGGAGCTGTTTTGTTATTTATTTTTATTTTTTCATGTTCTTCATAAAAAACAGCTTTTTGCTTCAATATTTTTTTAATTCTTTGATCATTTAAAATAATCGGAGCAATTATTTCACTCAAATGCCATTCTATATGAGGTGATTCAAATTTTTTGTTGCTAACTTTTGGATATAATTTTTTCCACTTTTCAAAATACAAAAAATGACAAGATTCATGCATAATCACTTCCATGGCGTGAGACATTTTTTTGTAGTTATAAAAAATAGAAAAACTCCAATCGTTTAAAAAACGAGGGCAGATCGGATTAATAGAAACCATCGCTTTAATTATTTTTTTGTTTTTAGGCCAATCGATTTGTGTAATTTCTGAAAGAATGGTAAAAAAATCTTTTTCAACTTTCTGCCATTCTATTTGATATTTTATTTTATTTTTTTCTGTTAGTTTTTGATTCTCTGTTTTAAATTTACCGATATATTCTCTTAAAAATTCAACCTGTTCTAACTCAGTTTTAAAAGAAAAAATTTTTTTAATTTTAGGATGTTTTTTTATTATATATTTATCCCAACCCCGCTCATTTTGAAACAAAAAACCGTATATCCAATCAACCTCTTTGGATAATGGAATGTCGATAAATTTTACTTTTGGCATATTCATAAATAAATTTTATCATTTTAGAGCCAAAAAATAAAGCCCAATCAAGAATAATTGGGCTTAAGTTTATCTCGCATTGTATAGTAAACACATTGTGATCCAAACCCCTTAAAATAGACAGTGGGAGTCCCTTACAAAAAATGGTATGCTTGGTAGAAAAATAATAAATATGTTCATCAAATCCTATGTCTAACATTTACAAAAAAATTAGGACAAATACTTGGAAAAAATACACTCCTTTTGTATAAAGGGGGTCAGTCCCCTTTTATTTTATTTGTGATATAATTAAACTATGCTTAGGATAATAAGGATAGATGAAAAAGGATACACATATTATGTACTAAATCGTGCAAACGCTAGAGTGCAAATTTTTAGCAATTCAAAAGACTACAAAATATCGTTTTAATATTTTAATTATTTTTTTAAGATACAATGCTATCAATTAATCAAAAACGCTATGAAATTAGGAATTATCATCAGCCAAACAAATGCTGAAACCGTATGGAATGTTTTTCGTTTGGCAAACTTCTCTATTAAACAAGGAGATAAAGTCAAAATTTTTCTCATTGGGGAAGGTGTAGAATATGAAGCGAGTAGTTCGGAAAAATTCAACATTCAAGAACAAGTAACAAAATTTTTAGAATCTGACAAAGCAGAAATTTTAGCATGCGGCACTTGTTTAAAATCAAGAAATCAAGAGGCAAGCAATACTTGCCCAATAAATAGTATGAAAGATTTATACGAACTCGTGCAAGAAAGCGACAGAATTTTAACTTTTTAATTACAACTATTATGAAAACAGCATTAAAAATACTCTCTGATGAACATCAAAATATATTAAAAGTCATAGACGCATTACTTAGAGAATGTGATTCTCTAGAATCTAGTAGCAAAATTGACAAAAAATTTTTTATTAAAGCAATTGGCTTTATTGAGGGTTATGCGGATAAATTCCATCATGCAAAATAAGAGGACATCCTATTTGTAGAGCTATGTAAAGATGAGGTACAAATGCACTGCAACCCCACGCAACAAATGCTTCACGAACATGATTTAGGAAGAAAATTTATAAAAGAATTGAAAAATGGAATTAAAAAAGATAAAAAAGATAAAATAATTAAAAACGCCAGAGGGTATGCGCACCTTCTTCAAGATCATATATTTAAAGAAGATAAAATACTTTACCCTATGGCAGATAAATCATTAAGCCAGAGTGTTAAAAATGATATATTAAATAAATTCAAACAAGTTGAAATGGAATTAGACAAGGATAAAAATAAATATTTGTTATTTTTAAAAGAATTAACTCAATAAGATTAATCAACCTTAAACAGAAAAAAAGATAACTTCTAGAAATATCCATACAAAGAAATTCCCCTTTTGGAAAAAAAATAATTGGAAAAGTAAAATAATAAAAAAATTTAAATTAGAATCTACTACACGTCCCAGGGGTAGACCAAAGAAGAAAGTTTAGAAAAAAGAGGCTGACCCCTTTTCTCTGCTTATCGGCTTATTAATTTTGAGTATTAGAGACATTAAAATAATCAACAAAGAAATCATAAAATAGACAAAATTCGAGTTGATAAAAAAATGGCTCTAAGTCAAATAGTGTGATGGTTGATTAACCAAACTAGTGGTATAAATGCT
>CAYLUK010000026.1:0-14072 GCA_964386875.1 uncultured Gammaproteobacteria bacterium | reverse complement strand
CCGGAATGAACCCTAATCGCTTTTTCTATCTGTGGGGTGAAGTCCAAACCAAACCGTCGATATAGCTCTTGATACTGATCCACTGAATTGGCAGACAAATCCTCATGCCGGACCAAGATCCAATTTGAATTACGAGTTACATAAATATCCAAAACATAATTAACCACCAGCCACAGCAGTCCTGCTTCCTCGGCAAAACTCATATCCTTTTTCTCCATCTTATCTTTAAATGGAGACAGATAATCTTTCATCAAATCATCCTGCTTTAATAAATTATTAAAATCAAATCGCCAATTCATTCGTTTTAAGCTGGCGTAAAAAGCCGCCGGATGACGAATTATGCCCAGCATCTCCAGATCAAAATTTTTGACCAACCACTCGGCCGAATAAACCGCCCCACCAACGCCTTTAATTAACACTCTTTTTTGTCCGGGGACCAGACCGGTCGCCCAATATTTAAGCGCCGGCAAATTAAACCGAAACTTGCCTCTGAATTTAAACAGCTTTTCAATTTCTGGCAGATACTTCGCTTGGTTGGCCTCACTGATATACACCATCCAATCTGTAAACACCTTAAGACCAGTATTAGGATTAAATGGTTCCGAAATATACTTGACTTCCCACGGCAAAGATAGCATCTTGGCTAGCCAAGTGGTGCCGCTACGGTGTAGACCAGCAATTAAAATCGGTTTTCTGTTCATAATTTACTTTTGAACAATAATTATAAGCTTGTTTTTACCGCCCAAAATATTGGTAGTGGCATTAATTAAGGATAATACAATTTTCGGAATAAAAAACTTTTTATTCCAAGAAAAAATGCGATCAGAGGCAGTGTTCTTAGTTCTAATCTCCAAAACTTTAAAACCTGATCTGACTAATAATCCATTAATTGATTTTTTTGAGTGTAAAAATAAATGATGAGGCCCGAACATCCACTTTGCCGGCCAACTTATCCCCAACCACAATATCAATAAAATTATTTTGTTAATTAAAGCGTTGCTATTGGGAATTTCAATCACTAAAACCCCATTGTCAGCCAACCAATCATAAACTCGCTTAATTGTTTTTTCTTGTTCTTTTAAGTGTTCCAAAATATCCCACATAAACACCGCCCCAAACCCGGAATTTTCCAACTCAATTTGTGATACATCGCCAACAACTGACTCAACCTGAAAATTACTCTTGGCAAACTTGACTGCTGTCTGGCTTAATTCTATGCCCAAGCCCTGATAATTATTACTTTTTAATATATCCAAAAAAACTCCAGCTCCACTGCCCAAATCTAAAATCTTTTTATTTTTTGGTAGATTGTACTCTTGAGCGATATTTAAAAACAACTTGATTAATTCTGTGCCATCTCGACTATTTTTATAATCTTTGACATTTTGGTAATAAATATGCCGCAAACCGATATTATCATAGGACTGGTAAAACTGATCCAAAAATTCATCAGTGGGCAATGGCGAAGTAAATATCAAACCGCAAGCTTGGCATTTAAAAAGCGCATAATCACCCTTATCAATCACGCGATAATCCAAATACAATTTTGTCTTAGCTTGGCAATTTGGACACATAAAAATTATTTGTCTTTGTCTTTATCTTCAAGCGCGACCTGTCTGGCGATTTTGGTAATATTGTCTTCTATTTTGTTAAGCCGCATTAGCAAACGAAATAAAATATAAAAAATCAAAATAATAGAAGTATAGACCACCAAATCCACCCCGCGAGTCACTCCCACTCGTGACGCCAATTGACTGGTAATCTTGGGATAGCCAATCACTACAATCGCCACCAGCCAAATCACCAGCCAGAGAGCAAATTGTTGACTTGTTAACTCCCCTGACTTTAATTTAAAAATTAAACGCAAAACTATCAATGCGATAATAGTGATTAAAATAAATTGAATGATAAGCATTACTTTTTAATTAGTAAATCAAATAAAATATTAAAGGCATTGAAAATACTCTGGCCTTTTTTCTTGGAATAGCTGGTATAACTAATCGTCACCGGCGTTTCAATGTATTTAATCTTTTTGTCAGCGATTTCATGCAAAACCTGCGAAGCATAAGCCTGGCGATCTTGGGTCAAATTTAATTTTTGGATTGCTTCTCTACTCCAAGCCTGAAAACCGTTATGAACATCAGTGAGTTTTAGTCCCGTAGTCAGACGAGTAAATAATAAAGCTAATTTCAAAACGACTAATTTCACCCAAGGAATATTTCTGACTTGGCCCAAAAACCGAGAACCTAAAGCCACTTCATATTTACCCAGTAGTAATGGCTCAATCACTTGGCTTATTTCTTCCGGCCTCATTTGACCATCAGCATCAAAAAATACCAACCCGTCATAACCAGTGTCAAGGAAATATGTCAGACCGGTTTTAATCGCTGCGCCTTGGCCACGATTGATCGGATGAACCAGTACTTTAGCGCCGGCTTGTTCTGCTAAATCTGATGTATTATCAATAGATCCGTCATCCACGACCAACACTTCAAAGCTCTGAGCCTTAACGCTTCTAATCACTTCGACAATTTTTTCCGACTCATTATAGGCCGGGATCAACACTAATATTTTCATTAATTTTACTTTCTTAATTTTTCTAACCAAAGACCAATTAGCCTCTGACTGATATTTTCTTATAAACTATTATGACATTTTTCGATTAGAATTACAATAAAAAAATAAAAACAGACAGACACAAAATCCATCTGCTATTTTGATTTTTTATTTTTTATTTATTTTTTCCCGGGCGTAAAACATCCTTTTGGGCACTCAAATAATCAATCGTCTGATGAAGTCCTTCATTAAGTAGGACAATTGGAAACCAGTCCAGTTTCTCCTTAGCTAAGCTAATATCAGGCGTCAGCTGTGGCGCCATAAAGCTATCCGGCTTCTTATATTTAATTTTTGATTTGGTGCCAGTGATACTAATCACCTTCTCGGCCACTTCAGAAAATTTGGTTTGCCAGTCAGAGCCGATGTTAATTGGGCCGACCTCGACACTTTCCATCATCTTAATCATCGCCTTGATCAAATCAGAAATATAGAAGTAACATCCGGCACTGTCTTTATCACCAAAAATCGTAATATCTTTCTTTAGTAGCGCATCTCTAATCATCTCCGGAATCATCCGACCATCATCCAATTTCATCTTAGGTCCATAGCAATTGAATATCCTAATAATCTTGGCATCCAAATTATGAATTTGGCGATAATTACTAACCAAGGCCTCGCCAAACCGCTTGGCTTCAACATAAGCCGACCGACTGGCAAGCTGATCCACTGCGCCAACATAATCTTCTTTGACTAAATCTTCACTTTGGGCGTCGCCATAAACTGCCGGACTTGAAGCATATAAAAATTTGGCTTTGTATTTTACCGCCAGATCAAGCGCGTTGCTTAGTCCGATTGAATTGGCCAGCATAGTCTCAATTGGATGTTGGCGATAAGTGTTGGGCGAAGTCGGCGAACCAAGAAAATAAATTTCTTGAATTCCTTGAAAATCCACTTTAAAACTTGATAATTCCGGCTGTTGCTCCAATTCAATGGTCTCAATAATATTATGATTAATAAATTCAAAATTTGGATTTTGATACAAATGGGAAATATTGCCCTCATCGCCAGTCAAAAAATTATCTATACAAATCACCTTGTTGGCTGTGACTAATTCTTCGGCTAAATGAGAACCGACAAAACCGGCACCGCCGACAATCAATATATTTTGCTTGTCAAAAATTACATCTTTTGGCATATTGTTTACTTGAAATATTATTAGATATCATTATTATTAGTATACAAAATATTGGTGATAAATACAAGACATAATAAAATGTAAGAAACAAGATACAAGCAATAAGATACAAACAAGAAACAAAGAATTAAGTTCCAAACGTTTGGCTATTGAATTTTGAGATTTGAAATTTGTTTGTTTCTTGCTTTCTTGTTTCTTAGATATTTATTCTTGGTTTTTATTTGCACCCGTCCACAATCCATCATGACTGATAACATTACAGACGTGTCACTTTTCTCCCACGTTAAATGTCCAATACCTATTCAACGAAAAACTTAAAAACGCCACAATAACTGAAATTAGGGCTTTGGCCAGCAAATCATAAAGTCCCAAGAATTCAACAAACACGAAAAGCAACCCAAGATTAATTAAGGCGCTGATAATATTAACGACCGTAAATCTGACATATTGCCAACCAATTTTTGGTGAAACGCTTTTAAATGTCCAATGTCGATTAATAAAAAAACTCCAAGTCATTGCCACCGCATAAGAAACTATCGCTGCCAGAATATAATAAATCCCCAAAAACCTAGTCAGGAGCCAATAAACCAAAATATCAATTAGAAGATTAGACACACCGACCAGACAAAATCTGATAAATTCCTTAACAATCGTAATTTTATTAGCCAAATTATTTTTCATTATTTATGCTATATGGAAAAATATTTTCCTCCCAACTGACTATTTTTGACCCATTAGTAAAATCTAATTTTAAATCAACATTATTGACTATAAATTCAATTTTGAAATTATTTACTTCAAAGCCGGATGTCATCACCAGCCGTTTTAAATCATCAGTTAAATAATAAATATCTTCAGAATTTTTATATTTTATTAGAGTACCATCAGGATAGCCGTTGTCAGGCAAGTCAGAACCGCGCTCATAATTGGCTTCAAACGCATTCTGAACCAATATTAGTCTATCTTTGTAATCGTCACCATACAACATCTTTGCATTAATTTCAGAAACCAAATGAATCTTGCCGGAAGTTGAAACTCCATAAATTCTTGAACTGTTTTTGAACTTGATTAAGTTGGTACCTGGCCTGACAATGACATTGTCTCCGGCCTTTAAATCGCCAAACTGTTCAACTGACAATATTTCAATATTTTGATCTTCCCAGGTGCCACGATACCAACTCCAAAATATATTTGACTGAGGGAAAAGGTGCCGCTTGTTTTTGTTGTCAATAAAATAAACCGAGTTTGACTCGGCAGTCTTGGCCAAATAGCCATTACCCGCCTCCAAATCAGCCAACAACGCCGCTTCCGCGTTGAGTCGGCCAGAACCAAGCTTGCCTTGATACAAAATATTTTTCTGGTCAATGTTATTGGTGTTGTTTAATATCAAAGATATGATCTGTGATGGTGAATATGACAAATTTTTTGACTTTACCAGGGCTGCCACACCAGAGACGATTGCGGTAGAAAATGATGTGCCGTTCCAATTGGAAAAATATTTATCTTCAAAGCCGTTATCCGGATCATAATAAGACAAGCTGATCAAGCCCTCACCCGGAGTGGCCAAATCAATACACTCAAAGCCATAATTTGAAAATGATGATTTAATATCTTGAGAGTTGACCGAAGCAACCGCAATCACCGTATTGTTATTGCCCGTATTGCCATAACAAGCTGGATAAGCCGGAATACGATCGAGATTAAAACCATCAACCGTGGAATCCGTATTACCGGCGGCAGCTACAATCGTCACGCCCTCGTCATAAACCCACTGGATAATATCTTCCAGTCGTTCACTATATTCATAGCCGACCAAACTCATATTAATAATATCAGCGTCGTTATTAACTGCATATTTAAGCGCTCGGATTAAATCATCCACTGTTCCCGAACCAGCGCCGTCTAAAATCCTGATCGGCATAATCTTGGCTTGAAAAGCAATCCCAGCAATCCCTTCTTCATTATTGGCGACTGCGGCAATTAGTCCTGATACGCCGGTACCGTGGCTAATGGCGCCCTCACTATAATCTTCATTTAGTTTTGGTGACGGGTCAGCCGTGTTAGTCACAAAATCCCAACCATTGACATCATCAATAAAGCCATTTTTGTCGTTATCAAGACCATCACCGGCTAGCTCGCCTGGATTCTGCCAAATATTAACCGTCAATTCCGGATGATTAATATCAACGCCCGAGTCCAATACCGCCACTACCACCCCCTTGCCCTTGGCAATATCCCAGGCATTACTCACTCTAATTTGATTAAGATAGCTCTGCTGATTATACAACGGATCAGAAGGAACATAAGCAAAAGAGCCCATTGGCAAAATAGACAAAACAAATAAAATCACCAATATTTTTTTCAACATATATTAATTTTAAACTATTTATAACAAATTTGGAAGAGGGACTTGCCCAGCTCCAGTTTTTCTAGAAAACTTGAACGGGGTTGATTTTTAGCCAATAATATTGTATAAATAACTCATGTCTGATTTTTTCGTCAAAACTAAAAAGTTGATTCTAATCCTTGGTGATATTGGCACCCTTTATTTGGCATTATATCTCACTTTAATTGCTCGGTATGGCTATCCAATCAACCCCGGGGTTTGGAATCGTCACTTAATCCCCTTTTCAGTATTATTTTTGATCTGGGTGATTGTTTTGTTTATTAATGATTTTTATGATCTGCGGATAAGTTATAACACCAATAATCTACTTGACTCGCTAATTCGGATTTTTATTATTAACACGGTTATTGCGGCGGTGTTTTTCTATTTTATTTATAATCCATTTATTGGCACGATTAGACCGCAAAGGGTGTTGGTGATTGATATTGTATTTTCTTTAATAATATTGTTTATCTGGCGAAAAATTTTTTACAATTTTATTAAATCGTCAAAAATCGCCAACAATATTTATATTATCGGACAATCATCTCTTAATCAAACCCTAATTGATGAGATTAAACCCCGACCACAATTGGGCTATCAAGTTATCACCACCTCAGAAACACCGACTGACTTAAATAAATTCTGCCTCGAAAATAATATCTATATTTTGGTCAGTGCCCAGAGTTTGAGAGATGATAGTCAAACAGCCAGAAATATATTTTCCTGTCTGTCTCTTGGCATTGATGTTTATAATATTAATACTTTTTATGAGCTGATCACTAATAAAATTCCGGTTGAACACATTGAACATAGCTGGTTTTTGGAAAATTTAACTGAACACTCCAAGAAATTTTATGAAATCACCAAAAGATTTTTTGATCTTGTTTTTTCCGCTTTTGGTCTGATTGTTGCCATTCCACTGACGCCAATAATCGCCCTCATTATCAAATTGGAAAGCCCCGGCACAATAATTTTCAAACAAATCAGGACTGGCAAAAACGGTCGCGTGTTTTTGGCGATGAAATTCAGATCAATGGTCAAAGACGCGGAGAAATCAGGCGCTCAATGGGCGCAAAAAAACGATCCCCGGATCACCCGCTTCGGATCATTGATGAGAAAAACTCGGCTGGATGAAATCCCGCAATTGATTAATATTTTAAAAGGCGAGATGAGCTTTGTTGGTCCTCGGCCCGAACGGCCGGAATTTATTACCATCCTAATAACGGAAATTCCTTTTTACAATGAACGGCTATTGGTCAAGCCGGGCTTAACTGGCTGGGCCCAGCTTAAAGGACCGACTTATGGCGGCTCAAAAACAGAATCACTGGAGAAGCTTAAATATGATCTGTATTACATTAAAAATCGGTCTCTACTCCTAGACTTAAGCATTCTACTTAAAACAGTAAAGTTGATTTTGGGTGGCAAAGGACAATAATCAGCCACAAACAAGAAACACACATTTAATTATGGTTTTAAACAACAGTAATTCAATAGCCAAATTAGAACAGACACTGGGCTTTCTATTTTCTTATTTTTTATTCGGCACGATTTTATATTTGATACTTTCTCTGTCAGGCAAATTGCCTATTGGCTGGACTTATTGGCATATCACGGCATTGACTCTGGCCATAACCGCCATTGGCGCAAGTATTAAAAAAATATTCCGATGAAAAACTTTCTGGCCAATTTAAAGGAAGGAATGAAAAACTTCGGCGACCTTATCGGCGCCATTGTTAATTTTACACTTCTTTTTGTCGCTTATATCTTAGGAATCGGCCCCACCGCTATTTTAGCCAAAATAAAAAACAAACACTTTCTAAACCTAAAAATGTCAAAATCCGCCAAGACTTACTGGCTGGATCTACCCTCGCGTATCGTCAAAAAAGAAGATTATTATCGCCAATTTTAAAACTATGTATATATTGGGAATCAGCTGTTATTATCATGATGCCTCGGCCACCCTAATAAAGGACGGCCAAGTTGTGGCCGCCGCCGAAGAAGAAAGATTTACTAGAAAAAAACATGACTCGTCATTTCCCATTAACGCCGTCAATTTCTGTTTAAAATATGAAGGTATTTCAATCAAAGAAATCAACCATGTCGGCTTTTATGAAAAACCAATCCTAAAGTTTGAAAGAATTCTGTCGCAATTTATTGAAACATTTCCTTGGGGATTAAAATCTTTTATCTCATCAATGCCATCATGGATTAATGAAAAATTGAGAATTATCCGGATTATCAAGAAAAAACTAGGCTACCAAGGAGAAATTTTTTTTATTGAACATCATTTGGCGCACGCCGCCAGCGCTTACTTACTAAGCCCGTATGATGAGTCATCAATTGTGACAATTGACGGCGTCGGCGAGTGGAGTACAACCGCCTATGGCATCGGTCGAAATAATACGATAGAGCTGAAAAAAGAAATCAGATTTCCCGATTCATTGGGACTGCTTTATTCTACTGTCACCGCTTACTTGGGCTTTAGGGTTAATAACAGCGAATATAAAGTGATGGGATTGTCTGCTTATGGACGACGAGACAAATCAGCCAATCCTTATTACCAAAAATTGAAACAAGTGATAGACATCAAAGACGATGGCAGCTACAAACTGGATATGAGCTATTTTGTTTTTCATTACCAAAACAAAATGCCGTCGAAAAAGATGTGCCACCTTTTGGGCGGACCGATTCGTCGGTCCGAATCAGAATTAAAGGCAAGGCACAAAGATGTTGCCGCCGCCATCCAGCTAATCTATGAAGAAACACTTTTTAAAATATTGTCCCATGTCCATCAGCAAACCAAAATTGACAATTTAGTTTTAGCCGGTGGCTGCGGTTTAAACAGCGTCGCCAACGGCAAAATTTTAAAAAACACGCCGTTTAAAAATATTTGGATTCAGCCTAATTCATCCGACGGAGGCGCTTCAATGGGCGTTGCTTCTTATGTCTATCATAACATCTTGGATCATGATAAAAATTCTACACTTTCCAACGCCTACCTTGGACCAGAATTCTCCGATCAGGAAATAAAAACCTTTTTAGATAACAATAAAATAAATTATTATGAATTCACCGACCGACAAAAGTTGATTGATAAAACTGCCCAGCTAATTTATGATAATAATGTCATTGGCTGGTTTTCTGGCCGGATGGAATGGGGGCCTCGAGCTTTGGGGGCCAGAAGCATCTTGTCTAACCCGACCAATAAGAATATGCAGGAAATAATAAATCTCAAGGTCAAACATCGCGAGAAGTTCCGTCCGTTTGCGCCAGTCGTCTGTGAAGATGATGCGAGCAAATATTTTGATTGCGATGAGCCAATTCCAGCACCAACAGATTACATGCTGATGGTTTACCCGATTAAAGAAGAATACAGGAGCCAACTACCGGCCGTCACTCATGTTGACGGTTCTGGCCGACTTCAGACGATCAGACGAGGACAAAATCCTCTTTACTATGATTTGATCAAAAAATTTGGCGAGTTGTCCGGCGTACCAATTCTTATTAATACTTCGTTTAATATTCGGGGCGAGCCAATTGTTTGTACACCTTACGACGCCTATAAGTGTGTAATGGGCACTGGTATTGATTATTTAATAATGGGCAACTTTTTAATTAAACGAGCCGATAATTCCCAAGACAAATGGGATAGTGAAAAATATGCCAAGGACTAAACTGATAATAAAAACTATCGGACTGGTAATAAATATCATTGGTCTAGTGTCAGTTATAATATTAAATAGTTCATTCGCAGTAAGCTCACTCCTAATTGCCATTTTGATCTTAATTTTTGGACTACTTTTAATAATCTTAGGCTTAGCATTATATCTGGCGCCAAGTTTTTTTATTGCCAAAAGGAAAGAATTAATTCTACTAACCGTTACTACAATTATTTCACTGGCAATTCTTGAGCTCGGGGTTAGAATAATTTTGCCCCAACCACAAACCGCTTGGTATGGCTATCCAACTGGCTTATTTATACCTGATGACACCAAAGGCTTTTCCTACCAACCAAATTTTCAAGGCTACTTTCCCAATCCGCCTTATGACAAAATTGAAATTAAAATCAACTCACATGGACTGAGAGACAATGAGCATGACTATACTAAATCGGCCGGTGTAAAAAGAATTTTGGGTCTTGGCGATTCTGTCACCTTTGGCGCTGGGGTTGACTTTGAAGATACATACCTGTACCAATTAGAAAAAAAGTTCACTGCTGATAGTCAAAATGTTGAAATAATCAAAACCGGAGTTAATAGTTATGAATTTGATCAAGAGTACACTTATTATTTTGAAACAGGATATAAATATAGCCCTGATATTGTGATAATCGGCGTCACCTTAAATGACTTAAGAGAAATAACACCAGAAGAAATACAGCTTGAAAAAACCCAGCTGGAAATCTCCACCCCAAAAATAGAAACCTTAACCCCAGCCGAACAAATCAAAAAATATTGCCACTCTTGCTTTGCTCTCTACTTATTGACCAAATCGCAAACAGAAGCTCAAATCCAAAAAGAACACAACCAAAAATACTTTGAACTCAAATTAAATAAAGATTGGAACGACAACTGGGAGAGATACAAACAAAAAATTATTGACTTTAATTATGCCTTAGAAAATGATAATATAAAGCTAGTCTTAGTAATTTTTCCTGATACGCAACAATTTGAAAATTCTTATAACTTAAGTAAAATACCACAAAAAAAAATTCAGGAATTAGAAGGCCAGATTGAAATAATTGACATACTGCCAATATTAGATCGTCCGGACTGGCAGAAATATTACTTACCGGGAGACAGTATCCACCCAAACAGTGACGGCCACAAATTAATTGCTGATTTTTTATATAATAAAATAAGTGAGATAATAAAATAAGCATCTATGACAGAAACTCCCCAACCCAAAAATAAATCCATCATCTTTGAGCTCTGGGATTTTATAAAAATAAAAAAGGCCTGGTGGTTGGCCCCAATTATTGTGATATTAATTATTCTAGGCGCGCTAATAATCTTAGGGCAAAGTAGCGTTCTCTCCCCCTTTATCTACGCCCTGTTTTAAGATCACATCAATAATTCTTTTGGCAGATTTGCCGTCCCAATATTTTGGGATGGTATTTTTTTTCCGGCCAATATTATCAATTGCGAAAAATATTTCTTCTTCTGAATTTACTAAAACGTTTGTACCCTCTTCAATTGTAATTGGCCGTTCGGTATTTTGTCTCATGGTCAGACACGGAACCCCTAAATAGGTAGTTTCTTCTTGAATACCGCCGGAATCAGTCAGGAGAAACTGTGCGCCACCAGTCAAAGTGATAAAATCCAAATAACCCAACGGATCAATAATCTTGATCGTTTTCAACTTATCTTCTAACCCAAATTTGGCAATATTTTTCTTGGTCCGAGGATGAATTGGCCAGACGATATTAGTGGTCTGATTAATTTTAGTCAAAATATCTAAAATTTCAATTAATTTTAATTTATCATCTACATTAGACGGCCGATGCAAAGTGACCACACAATACTTCACTAGGTCTAGTCGACTAATAATATCTGTTTGACGCTCTAGATTACTAATAAGCGAATCAATCATCACATTGCCAACAAAATAAATTTTATCATCACTAATTCCTTCTTTAATAAGATTATTACGAGCTGATTCTTCAGTGATAAGCAAATAATTAGATATTTGATCCACTAAAACCCGATTGACCTCTTCTGGCATCGACCGATCATATGACCGAAGTCCCGCTTCAACATGAGCCACCTTAATGCCCAGACGATTTGCCGAGAAAGCGCACGCCAAAGTTGAATTAACATCACCAACCACCAACACTAAATCTGGCTTTTCCTGCCGGCAAATATTTTCAAACTCAATCATAATCTTAGCAATCTGGCTGGTCTGACTGCCAGAATTAATACTCATATTTATATCCGGCTTTGGAATTTTCAAATCAGTGAAAAAAACATCGGACATCTTATCATCATAATGCTGTCCAGTATGAACCAATAAATATTCTAATTCCGGATGATTTTTAATCTCGGCTATTATCGGAGCAATCTTGATAAAATTTGGCCGGGCACCAACTACACAAATTATTTTCATTTTATTTGCTATTTAATAATATTGGAAAAATACTGAATTAATTTTTTAGTCGTATTTTCTACTTTGAATTGATCTAAAAATTCTTTATTAACTTTAATTTCTATTTTCTTATCAATCAGGTTAGAAATATATTCTCCCAAACCATCAATCTGATCATAAGAAAAACAACAAAGCCCCAAACTAGACAAAAACCAATCAGTCGGACTGCCCGTAGGCGAAATACCGACCACTGGCGTGTCGCTACCAGCATAATCAATCAGCTTTGACGGCAAAAAAGGGCTTACCTTAAAATTTGCATCAATTGATACTAATAGATCTGATAATTTCATTTCTTTTAAGCTCTGCTCGTAACTGATCGGTGGTATGATTTCAACAATATTTTCTAAATTATATTTTCTGGCGAGGTTTTTAACATCGTCAATTGAATAACCGACATAGTCACTACTACAACCAATAAATTTAATTTTAATTTTTGATTGTATCTCTGGTTGTTGACTAATTGCCTGAAGTAACGGTTCTGGATTACGATCCGGATAGAATGCCCCAATATGGCTAATGATAAATTTATCATTATGTTTGTTCACACTTGGATATTCACTCTCATTATAACAATGAGGGATTGTCACCGCTCGGTCGTAATACTCACGCGGATGTTTTTTCATTATTAAATCTTTAGCCTGATCATTGGTAAAAACAATCCGGTCACTGTTTTTGACGATATATTTCTCCAGCCACAAGACTTTCTTAGCGCCAAGGCCGGTATATTTTTTGTAAGGATTATCATACCACGGATCGCTGAAATGGGAAATAAACGGCAATTTTAATCTTGATTTAATCATTGCCCCTAAAATGTTGCTCGCTTGAGGGTTGGAAAACGAAAAGACAACATCTGGCTGGTGGCGACTGATTATTTTTTTTACTTGAAAATATAATTTTTGATAATACAAAAATTCATAAATATTTCTCATTATGGCTGACTTTCTGGCCCAGCTATCTAACGTAAAAGGCTTAATCTTATACACCTGTGCATCTGGCTGCCAAGAATCATCGCCCTCATACGCGACAATAATTGATTCAAGTCCTTGGCAAATCCACTGAGGGATCATTTTGCCAATTAGAATTGCCCGAGGACGGACCAGTGGCGGCGTCCAAAAACTAAGGCACAAAACTTTCATCTTAGGTGCTTCATTTTTATTTAATTTATTCTCTACAATCTGCTTTAAACGTGGATGCATGACAAAATACTGTTTCCCATCTTCTGGTTGTTGCGGATTTCTTATTAATTCTCCACTAACCAATTTAGAAACACACTCAATAATTGCTGACACATAAATAGGCTGGGCTTTAGCTCGAAGAGATGCGATGTTATCTCCAACTTCAATATTTATAGAATTAAAACACAATGTGTCGCCAGTATCAATGCCACGATTAATAAAATGGGTGCTGACGCCAATTTGACGATTATAAAATAAACTCCATTCTAACACATTCATTCCTCGAAAATCGGGTAATAATCCTAAGTGGTTATTTAAAATCCCCAATTTAGGCGCAGCAATAATCTCATCTTTAAATATCCCACCACCAGCGTTAATCAAAATATCAACGTTGTTATCCTTTACAAAATCAATCGCTTCTTGGCTGTTAATACTGCTCACCGTGATATAATCAACACCTTTTTTTTCGCATAAGTCAGCTAAGTCCATATTCCAATCCTTAATCCCCTGGCTATTAGCATACTGCTCTAAATATTTATACTTTCTGACAGTTGATGACTGGCCAGTTGGCAATTTAAAAACACTGCTGATAAAATATTTTACGTATTTTTTG
>CAYLUK010000025.1:0-14102 GCA_964386875.1 uncultured Gammaproteobacteria bacterium | reverse complement strand
CCGCCTCTTTAATCTCGGGCATAGATGAGACAAAATGCTTGGGTGGGAAGATAATGATTTCATTTAATTTATCCTTAATCTGACGAGTTAATGGATCAACCAGCTTTATTTCTGCCACTTTCTGATCTTTGAACGCTATCTGATAAATAATTTTCTCGGCTGCTGGCATAATTTCAAATAGATCGCCTCTGACCCGAAATAATCCCCGCTTAAGCTCACCCGGAGTGCGTTCAAATTGAATCTTGACTAGCTGTTTGATTAGATCCTGACGCACAATTGGCTTGTCCAACTCTAAATGAAGCGAGGACTCGGTGTAGCTGGCCGGAATACCTAAATTATAAATACAAGACACCGAAGCAACAATTATCACATCCCGCCTAATAGACAACGCTGTTGTCGCTTGATGACGCAATCGGTCTATCTCATCGTTAATCATTGCCTCTTTCTCAATGTAAGTGTCACTGCTGGGCATATACGCCTCTGGCTGATAATAATCATAGTAAGATACAAAATAATTGACGCTACTTTCTGGAAAAAAATTTTTGTATTCACGATAAAGCTGGGCCGCCAAAGCTTTATTGGGCGCCATCACTAGTACCGGCATATCAAATTGTGATAATACACTAGCGACTGTAAAAGTCTTACCACTGCCAGTGACGCCGACCAGTGTCTGATACCTGCTACCTTTTTCAAGTCCCCTAACCAACTTATCAATCGCTTCTGGCTGATCACCCGCCGGAGAAAATTTACTTTTTAATTTAAATAGCGTATTTGCCATATTTAAATTTAAATAATGTTATATCTCGTCTTACTTACACACTTACACGCTAAAACGGCCCGCTTGGCGGGCTATAGAGCAGTATAGATGATTTTTAGTGTCTTAGCAAATGGATCTTAATTAGATTCAAACCAATGACCTTTCCGATGTGAACTGAGCTACAGATCCTTAACTCTTCCCAGTCGAGCCCCAGCCGCCATCGCCTCTGACAGACTCGCTTAAGTCCTGTGTTTCTTCAAATTCAATCACTGGAAACGGGATAAATATAATCTGTCCGATTCGATCGCCGATTTTATAATCCATCGCTCCGTTTTGTTTGAATCTGAATTTTAATTCACCGCGATAACCGGCATCTATCACTCCGACTGAATTTGCCATTATTAAATCAAGCTTGGAAATACTGCTTCTGGGAAAAGCCAACATCACATATCCGGCCGGCACTTCAAATACTAAGCCGGTGCCATACTCCACATATTTGTCGGTTTTTTCTTTGCTAATTGCATACACATCCATCCCAGCATCACCTGGATGAGCATATTTGGGAATCACCACACTGTCGCTAAGCTTTTTAATTTTTATTTTTAAACTACTTTCCATCGCCACCGTATAAAAATTCCCAAAATCTTGGATGATCAACCACATACTCACTGATGAAAGCAAAAGGCAGAGCTACTGAAAAAGCGACCAAAAAAACATGCCAGCTAAGCTTGGTGTCCGTGGCCAGCAAAATCGCAATCATATCTTCTACTACGCCCATTGCCAGTCCAATTACTAAAAACTCAGTAAAACGAATTTTTCTTTGTCTTTTTGTCATAATAATTTCTTAATTTTTTATTTTTTACCAACTCCCACCGCCACCGCCACCAAAACCACCACTGGAAAATCCCCCGCCACCAAAACCACTGCCACCGGAGCCGGCCGACGACTTGGGAGTAAAGCTGGTATTGGCGACTGATCTAAAATTATTTAGATTACTGACCAAAAAAATTGGCGTGAATGAGCCATAAGCCGAGTCACTATACCACTTTGGCTGACCGTGATAAATGTTTTCAAATTGTTTGGCCCATTGTTTTTCAACTTTAAGCACCATCGCGTATGGCAACAACTTTTCAAACTGCTCTGGATTTTTTTCCGGTGCATTATGAAATTTGAGCCGGTCATTCTCTGCCACTGACAAATAACTTTTTAGTCCCAGTATATGTTCCTTTGCTTCGACCCCTTGCTTGGTTTTGACCGGCATCAAAAAACTAAAAATAAAAATAATAATACCGGAAGTTAAAATACTGAAAAACAAAATAGAATCATCAAAATTAAAAAGCACAATGTCAAAGAAAATTATTATTGATGCCACCGCCATATATATTCCTTTGACTGTCACCGGATTTTTAGAAAAATAACCACCATCAACCAAGGAATTATAAATTTCTTTATTCATTAATTTTACCTCATCAGATAATTTATTTTTAAAAGTTGATAATTTAACTGTCTGGCTACTGTCGGAAAAGAACATTTTTATCAGTCGAAATTGAAAATCTTTCAATTTATCGTCGGGCTCTTTAAGCTTCTCAATCGTATAATCAACTTTTTTGCCAATTAACTGCTTTTCCTCAGTGCGAATTATTTTTATATAACCACTGACCGCCAATTCAATAATTTCGGCTGAAACATCACGATTATCAACTCGTTCATCAATAATTGTGCCAACTTGAGCCGGCGTTAAATTATTGGGTGCGTCAAATTGAGTGACGATTGTGCCTTGCCCTTTGGGATCACGGCCTTTTTGTTGCCAAATAAAAATCATCATAATCAACACTACAACCGGCAAAGCCAGAATCCAGTTATCCTTGATTATTTCAAGCAGTTGCTGATGCCAAGTCGGTTGATAGACTAATCCTTTGGGCCAGCCGACCACAATCGTCATCCCCTCACCGGATAAAAACGATTCATCATCGGCGCTCAAAAAATTTATTTTATTGACGCCATCAGCTTCAATAATATAGTTGGAACGACAAGAACCGGTACTACCATAGGTGCCGACAAAACAATCCCGCTGAAGCTCTGACTCTTGGATTTTCTCCGGCAAAAAAACCAAGACGCTGGCTTTGGTAATCGGCACTTGCCACTGGTCACCAATTGCGTTCCAATATAGCTCGTCATGATCGTCAAAATAATTTATTGCCCGCCTAATTTTGTAGCTGATGATATACACCTGCTCTCCAATCACATAAGAATTGGGGTCGCCGATTTTGATTTCAACATTTGATTCTGGATAGCTAATCTCAAAATTATATTGATGACCATCATTATTTGTCACTTCAACATCAGAAACTCGCAAATTATAATTACCACCTCGAGCTTGGTATTTGATCGGAAAACTACGATAAATGCCATGACGCTCCACCCCGCCAAAATCATAATAAATCGTTTCCATCACATCAATTGATGCGTCCTTATTCACTTCAATTATGACCTGATAATCATTGATTATCTCATCTTGAAGAAAAGTATCACTAACACTAGATTGAGCCAATGCCGGACCAGCCGTGATCAGAAAAAATAAAATTATAACACACGCCTTTTTCATAAATTTCGATTGAATTATTATTTTAATAATAACACATAAATTACGAAACTAAAATAACGACTCACTATTGATTTTTTCTAATTATTTTGCTATTTTAGATTATGAATCTATAATGCGGGATCGTCTAATGGTAGGACGCCTGGTTCTGGCCCAGGTAATCATGGTTCGAATCCATGTCCCGCAGCCAAAATTTAAAACACTCGCAAACTTTTGATATTATCTTACCTAATTTAATTCATAAATCCAAAAAAATAATCACCGGTTTTTTGCCGGTGGTTTTTTATAAAAAAAATACTTCTTTCAATTAATTCAGAACATATCCATCACATCCTGCACCACATCTTTTCTGACCGGTGTTTTAATGGCTTCTATTTTCGTCATTTCCGGCGCATCAATCTTCACCTCGGCTTCATTATTTGTGATTTCAATTGGCGACAAATCATCTTTGACCAATCCACAGATAGCCACTTCGGATTGAGCGACTTCTGATATTACACCTTGAATAATCTCACGATTATGAATATCTTCCAGCCGATCCTTATAAAAGTTGCTCTTGACGGCGATTTCTAAAATATTACCCCGACATTTTAACGGTTGGCTGATTTTAAGCAGGGCTGACAAAGTATAATTTTTCTCCAACATTTTGTCTAAAATCACCGACCAATTATCTTTGATTTTATCAAAATCAACATGCCGACCGGGACTCACCTTATCTGACTTGGCAATTAGATTAACCTTAACCTCGCTGGAATTATCTTTATCAACGCTCACATTGCTCAAAACAACGCTGGGTTGTTTCTTTCTGATATGCAAATGGGACAAAGTGTTCTTAATAGTTGCTTTTACCTTCCCGTCATTTGATTCAGCCGGTTGAGCTTCTGATTTTGCGCCCAACCCATAAGATGATCCAAACGGATTATCCTGATTATCATCACGTCGACAGACCACTTCCTCACTGATTTCAATCACTGCCAATTCAAGCGGAAACTGGACAATTAAAGCGGTCTTAAGCTCCTGACGCTTTAGCCGAAATAGCTCAATCATTGACACTAACATCTCAAAAGAAAAACGCTCTGACAACATTTGGGCTGCTTTGGCGCCGGACTCATCCAGCTCAATGCCAAAATCAGACAGGTTACCATTGACCTTAATCAACAATACTTTACGCAAAAATTCAATCAAACTATCGGTAAAAACTTGCAAATCAACGCCCTCCTCAACCAGCTTATTAATCAGCTCAATGGCGGCGGTCGTGTTTTTGTCCAAGATAAAATTAAGTAAATTTATAATTCGATTGAAATCTGACCGTGGCAGGATAATATCGGCCTGCTCTTGGGTAATATCATCGCCCAGAGTGAACACTTTTCCCAACAAGCTTTCAGCATCGCGGATACAACCTTCGGAATTAATAATAATATTTTTCAATACTGACTCCTCAATTTTTTTGCCTTCTTGCTTGGTAATATCTTTGAGTCGTCCAAGCATATTATCACTGGAAACTTTCTTAAGATCAAAGCGCTGACATCGAGAAATAATTGTCGCTGGCAGTTTATGAACTTCCGTGGTACACAAAATAAATATCGCATGAGCCGGTGGCTCTTCCAAAGTCTTCAGTAGCGCATTAAACGCTGAAATTGAAAGCATATGCACCTCATCAATAATAAACACTTTGTATTTACTGCTGGTTGGTGTAAAACGAGCATTTTCAATAATATTTTCCCGGACATTATCAACGCTGGTGTGAGACGCCGCGTCAATCTCAATCATATCAACCGAATTGCCCGTCATAATACTGGTGCAAGAATTACACTTATTGCAAGGCTCACTTTCGCCGTCTTTACGATTGACACAATTGACTGCCTTGGCAAACAGCCGAGCCGTAGTGGTCTTGCCCAAACCTCTGGGCCCACAAAAAAGATAAGCGTGACCAATCTCGCCGCGCTCCAACTCATGCTGTAAAGTAATTTTGATATGATTTTGGCCGATGAGTTCTGAAAACTTCTGGGGCCGATATTTACGGTACAGGGTGGACATAATTTAGCTTTTAGCTTAGCTGTTAACTTGTAGTATATAATGATTTATAATTCACCTAATTTCTAATAATCTTGAAGATATTTTTAGATAGTAATCAATAATTATTAATTATTTTGAAGATATTTTGCAAAAATTTTTTTAGATAATTTCTTCTTTAGCCCCTCCTTTCTAAGTGAGAGTTGGGATGATTGCCGATGACGTATGACTATATAATATTATAAAGTAAGCGTCTGGAATAATCAAGAAATACTCAAAAATCCTATTTCCCGTTACCTAATTCCTGCTTCCTAAACTAAAATAAAAAGGTCGCCGGTTTTTTTACACAGGCGACCAAGAACTGACACTATTGTCAATTGTTCGCATCATCCCTAAATTTTAGCCATTTTTCTTTCCTTAACCGTTCATTGTTCCTTCCCAAACCGGAATAGCAGCGCCAATGTGCGGCTGGTCAACCAGGACATACCAATCCACTGCTATCCCCTCCATGCCAGACTTATTTGGCACCCTGACCACCTGATATACGCCCGACTTTAGAATCAAGTACCGCCAAATCCGATGATCTGACGTGTCAGCGACCGGAATTGGCTCATTCAGCACTATCTGCTGATATCTGGGCATCTTCATTATTCTGCCCTCCTGTCTGTTAGACACTTATATGGATCAAAAAAGAGGCAAATTGCCTCTTGGTTAAACTCCAATTTTTGGTGGTAATGGACTTGGCTTTACAATCGGCTCTTTGCCCAGTTGACCGATCCTTGATTGAGCCAAAATATATCTCACCACCAGCTGATGCTCTCGACCGTATTTAATGCGAGACAACTCTTTAAGCTGACTGACTATATCAGGATTACCATCATCTGGTAATGGAAAACAGTGCATATTAAATGTCGGCGATGCCGTATTGTCAATTAGCAATCGGATATAGGCATTAAACTTTTCGATATTTAACAGATCATACTCATTGATCTGAGGCGCCAATTGTTTGCCAATTACTTCAGAATCTTCAACCCCAATCCGAAAGCTGATCATATTACCAACATTGCCAAACACCGCATCTTTGACTCGACTATCGTTATTTTGAACCAGCTGGGCAATGTATTGATGCCCCATAATTAGATTGAGCTTATATTTTCTAGCTTCAGCCAAAATAGTGGAAATACTATCTGTAATAAAATTCTGAAACTCATCAATATAAAGATAAAAATCACGCCGTTGATCTTCGGGCATATCAGCGCGAGCCAGAGCCGCCATTTGTAATTTGGATACGGCGATCAACCCCAGTAAATTACTGTTGGTATCACCCACCTTGCCTTTGGACAAATTCAACAGCAGGATTTTACCCTCGTCCATTACTTGGCGGAAATTAATACTGGATTTGGATTGACCAATGATATTTCTCATCATTTCGTTTTCCACAAATCGGCCAGTCTTAGAAATGACATAGGACAACATATCGGCGCCAGTGGAACCTTTTTGGGAAGCCGTATATTCACGCTCCCAAAAGTCTTTGACCAAAATATCTTTGACATGAGTCAGCTTATCGCGACGATAAGCTTCATCAGTGAATATCCGCGCCAATTCCACCAATGTTCCCGGATTTTCTTGATCAGACATTAAAGCCAAAAGCGCATTTCTCATATAATGTTCAAACATCGGGCCGGCCATCGCCGGATCAGGCAATAGCTTATAGAAAATCATAATCATTTCCTGGGTGGCAAAATCCATCTCCTGTTGAGTCTTAGCTTCAAGCATATTAAGACCAATTGGCCGAGCCGTATCTGACGGATCAAAAATTATTACATCATCAATTCTTTCTTTAGGAATATAAGGCAAGATATCTTCAATCAAGCTACCATGCGGATCAACCACGCAAACGCCTTGGTCGTTTTTAATATCTTGAATCGCCATATTAGCCATTAAATACGACTTACCAGTACCAGTCATACCGACAATATAGGTATGGCGCTGACGATCCTTGTCTTTCATTCGCACCATCACCTGCTCACCCCGATAAACACTTTCCCCCAATATTATTCCAGTTTGAGGCATATCGACCGGAGGCGGCAATCTTCGGGCTTGGAGCCATCTTATTTTCGGCACTTCCGTGTCTGGCAGTGGCAAATGCCAGAGCGAAGTCATCTCTTCCGTATTGAGAACAAAACTAATTTTTGGATTATAACTACGATAAATAAAATCATCAATCAATTTTTTCACCGATCCTTTGACCACGGCCTTAAACCCGTTGGCATATTCATAGCTTGAATATTGCGAAAATGAATTGGCCACCTGACGAATAATATCTTTAGCAACTGGTTCAGTCGGCGCAAAAGACACCATTCTAATATTAACATCCATGCCGGCCTTTGATGCCTTTTCCTCAATTAATTTGGCTAATTCTTCATCCATCGCAGACGGACGACGATCTGGCTGAATCGACTTATCTTCCGGTTTGGGATTAGTCATGAGCCAATCTGACGGCTTACCTAGAGCAGATAAAGGACTGCTACTAGTTGCCCCCATTGCTTCTTTAACACTCTTGCCCTGATGCATTAGTGATGCCACTTTCACGCCTCGCTTGCGCCAGCTAGATCGTGCCGACCGCATCACAAATTGAATTGCCATATTATAACTAGTTGGTAATTTTGATAAGGTGCTTAATACCGCCAAAATCGGATCAGTGTCCATTTTCTTGTAGGTCAAAATTGGAAAGAGCTGATCTTTGACTAAGCGCAAATAACCGGCTGAAGCAAACCCAGCTTGAGAAAATATATTATAATCAGCCACTTCTTCAATCTGACAAAACGGATATTGGGACAAAAATTGTTGGGAAATAAAATCCTGCAAATATTGCGGCACCGCAATATAAAAAGTGATCAGTCCATCGTGTCCCATTACTATTTCAAATGACCAATTGTCATAACGACCGAACAGCCAAGACCTGAATCCTTTTTGGGCTCGCATCCCGCCCAAGTTGGCATAAAAATTCTCAATCCCCGACATTATTTCTTTGCCTTCCTTTTTGCTTTGATTTTGATCCAGTGACCATTGTGGCACAGTTAGCCTAAACACCTTTTTATGATATTGCTCGGGCATGAATTTTGAGTCAGAAAATATCTTTTTAAAAATCAGCAGGATTATAAAAATTATTACTATCACCACCAACCCAATCAAACCAATCCACAGTAGATCGGTCAAAAAACCAACAGAAAAATTTGATTGGGATGTCTCAAAATCCATAGTCTAGATGATATAAATAATACTCACATTTTACCCTTGGTCTTAATAATTATCTCATCCGCCTTAATTTTGGCGGTTTGTTCCAAAAAAAACCGATTAATTCCAGGGATTAGCTGAAGCCATTCTCTAATTAAAGCAATGATCTTTTTTATTTTTACTTTGGGTTCTAATAATAAACTTACAATTTTGACCGTAATCTCTTCACCTTTTTGTTTGAATTCCTGCCGGACAGCCAAAGACATCTTGTCATAGGAATCACCCAAATCTTTTTCTAAAATACTTTCAACCGCCTGATAATTATGATTCTGAAAATTTGCTGACGCTTGACTCTTGCTATTATTTGGCAATTCTACTACCAATCCCCTGTCAGCGGTCTCATTCAATTTCTGACCGCCAAATTTTTCCGATTTTGTCAAAGATGATTCATTAAGCGTTTTGGCTTCCAATTTACGATCAACTGAAACCACACCCTCTTGAATTGGGGGCTTGACTCTAACCTGTTCTACCTTTCTCATCCTTTGATCGTCTACCATACATGATTAATTTATATTATTATACCACAAATTAATATTTTTGTGCTATAATAATAACAAACCATATTATTGTGAATTAATTCAAATCCCATGACCAAAAATATCACCACCATCAAATCAAAGGACAGTAGTTTAACTTGGATTAATATTGTTAATGCCGGGAAAAAGGAAATTAACTATCTGGCCAGAAAATATAAATTTAATGAACTAGACCTTAAAGATTCATTCGCCGCCCAATATGCCCAGAGGCCAAAATTTTATCACCGCAATAATTATAGCTTTCTAATTCTGCAATTCCCTGTTTATAATGAGAAAAACCGGGCAATTGAACCGGAGGAGCTTGACTTTTTCATTTCCAAGGATGAGGTAATTATCATTCATAAAAATAATTTGCCACCACTCGTAAACTTTTTTAATCTGTGTATTAGTGATGAATTCTATCGACAACAATATTTGGTTGGAAGTAATGTAGCTCTAATTTATGAGATAATTGTCCGGCTCCAAGAATATTGTTATCCCCTACTGGACCATATCAGCTTGGATATCAAAAACATTGAAAAAAATATCTTTGCCGGCCATGAACGTCGAATGTTGACCGAAATTCTCTATACCAAAAGAAATATTCTCAATTATCGTAAAATTATTGAAGCTCACAAAAATGTGATCCAAAAAATGACCCGAGAGAAAACAACATTCTTCCCGATTGATAAAATGAAAATTTATTATAACGATCTAGTTGAACATACCAAAAATATTTGGGAAATGCTTGATAGCCAAAAAAAAACCATTGAAGCCTTGGAAAATACCAATTCTTCACTGTTGACTTTCAAGTTGAACGACATTATGCGAACGTTGACCATCTTTTCGGTCGTGGTCTTTCCATTGACATTGCTGGCTGCTATTTTCGGCATGAATACCCTAAACGGTATGCCATTTATTAATAATCACAATGGCTTTTGGGCAATTATCGGCATTATGCTTTTGGGCACGATAGGAATGTTTATATTTTTTAAGAAAAAAAGATGGATATAAGACGCATAATGCGTAGTGCATAACGTGGAACACAAAACGCATGTCTCAAACTCACAATAAACAATCCTTGCTACTGGGCAAGGATTGTTTTTATATCTTTCAAATTTTCCACAGTGACAAGACTTTTTCTCATCTCTTTGACATCCGGCCAGCCATGAGTGTACCAAAGCAAGTGTTTTCTAAGCTCGATAATGCCGTACTCGTCTTTGGCCTTAAACGCTAATTTTCCGTGGCGCAAAATAACTTTTTTAATATCTTTAATGCTTGGCTTATGATACTCACCAGTTTTTAAATAATCTTTAATCTGGCCAAACAGCCAAGGTTTACCTCGAATACCCCGAGCTAAACCAAGCCCATCAACACCAGTGTTGCCCACCATCTCTTTAGCATCCTCCGGCGTATTAATACCGCCATTACCAATTACTATACCTTTAAATTCATTTTTGACCTTGCTGATCATTTCAAAATCAATCGGACCGGTAAATGGATTTTGAAAACACCGGCCATGAATCATTAGCGCGCTAATTGGCAAACCTTTGACCTTGCTGACAAAATCAATCGCTGTCACTTTGTCTATGCCAGCTCTAATCTTGACTGATATTGGTAGCGAAGTGCCAGCTACGACTGCCTCAATAATCCTATGACAATTCTCCAAATCTCGCATTAAGGTGACACCACCGCCATGAGCCACCACCTTCTTGGCTGGACAGCCAAAATTAATATCAATACCGTCAAAACCAACTTTTTGAGCGATCTGGGCGGCTTTGGTGAAGGTGTCTGGATTTTTACCAAAAAGCTGAATCACGACTGGTTTTTCCTCTTTGGAAAATTTGAGTAGTTCAAGCGTTTTTTTACTATCATAAAACAAGCCATCAGCTGATACCATCTCGGTATAGACCACATCAGCACCCTGCTCACGACAGATTTGCCGAAATGCCGAATCAGTAACGCCCGCCATTGGAGCGAGCGCCAGTATCGGTAATTTGAGTTTTCGCCAGAAATTTTTCACAATTTTTTACTCTTTTACTTTTCCCTTCCTTGTCTACCCGTCCGTCTATGGTGGAAAATGGAAGAATTTTGAAGACATTTTAGGTCCCACCAAAAGTTCTATTTAACCTATTTTTCTCAATTTATAGCCAACCTCATTATCTTCTACTACAAAACCAAGTTTCTTGATTTCTTCCCGCAAACGATCTGACTCCTGCCAATTTTTATCTTGTCTAGCTGTTTTTCTTGCTTTGGCAAGTTTATTTACTTCTGTTGGAATTTTACCAACTTTTTTTAGTTGACCCAAATTCAGTCCCAACACCTGGTCAAAATCCATAATCATTGCATACTTATCGCCATCACTCAAATCAGATTTCAAAACTTCCCAAACAACTGCCAGCGCCTGTGGCAGATTAAAATCATCTTCAATGGCCGATATAAACTTATTTTTAAATTCTTCACTTATATTTTCTTGAGATTGCCGCGCTTCGCTACGCTGAATTTGCAATGATATTGTTTGACCTCGTAAATTGTTGAGTGCGGTCTGTGACGCGTCAAACGCTTCCCAAGTAAAATTTTGCTTTGAACGGTAATGTGCTTGCATAAAGAAATACCTCAATACCAACGGGTCATAACCATTGGCCTTAATATCAGCGACCGAATATGCCGTACCTTCTGATTTGCTCATCTTTTTACCATCAACCATGAGGTGTTCATTATGAAGCCAGTAATTAACAAACTTTTTGCCGGTCACGGCCTCACTTTGGGCGATTTCATTGGTATGATGCACCGACACATGCTCAATACCGCCCATATGAATATCAATCGTATCGCCTAGATACTTTTGGCTCATAGCCGAACATTCAATGTGCCAACCAGGGAAGCCATCAACCGTCGACTGTTTAATGCCTTTAAATTTCATTGGCCAAGTCTGAAGCGCATTTTCATGTGCCCCAGCTTTAAAAAACCAGACTGCAAAATCACGGCTATTTTTCTTGCCCACATCTCCCACTTCGCCTTTTCCAGCCGAAGATATATTTTTGGCTAAATCTTGACCAGATAATTCAGTATAATTTTTAAATTTTGAAATATCAAAATAAATCGCCAAATCAGTCGCATAAGCATAACCCCGATCAATCAAGGTCTGTGCCATCTTTACCATCAATTTAATATGATCGGTCGCTTTGGGCTTTTGCCAAGGATCCAAAATATTCAAATTAGAAATATCTTGCTCAAAAATTTTAATGTATTTATCAGCAATCTGATCTGGCGTCATTTTTTCCGCTTTAGCTGATTTGGCCATTTTATCTTCACCTTGATCTTCATCACTGGTCAAATGACCAACATCCGTATAATTCCTCACTAGTTTCACCTTATAGCCCAAATAATTCAATACTCTAACCATTAAATCAGCCAAAACCATCGCTCGCATATTACCTAGATGCTGTGTCCAATAAACGGTCGGACCACAATGATAAAAACCAACCTGATTTTTCTTAATCGGCTTAAAACTTTCCTTTTTGCGAGTTAAAGTATTCTGAATCTTCAGCATAAAGATTAGCTTATGGCTAATAGCTTATAGTATATAGCATTTCTATTTCTATTTCTATTTCTATTTCTATTTATATTTGTAATAATAAACTAAATCTGAATTTTTGACAAATAAAAAATCCTCGAAAACGAGGATAATAATAAGATCTTTTTCTAAATAATAATCTAATGAGAGCGGCGATAAGATCCTTTGGGATAATAACCAGGTGATTGGCCTAAGCCAGCCATTTTCTTCAAAAACGTCTGCCAGATCCTGACCAATAGAGACTTTTGCGAATGCTTTTTCATGATCTATCTCCTTTTTTTGTACTAATAACTACCCTATCACATCAACTCAACTTTGTCAACCAACAAAGCTATAAGCAATATGCCATAAGCCATTAAATCCACGGCTTTTCCTGCCGCACCAAAAGCTCCTTGGCATGAAGCGGATCAGCCATTATTTCTTTGACTACTTTTTCCATCCTAATGCCTTGTGAACCCTTAACTAGAATAAAATCACCTGGTTCAATTCGCTCTTGCAAAAATCTGCCGGCTCTTTCCACATCAGAAAAAATAAATATATTATCACTGTCTATGCCTTGACGATCAGCTTCAGTGGCAATCATCCTAGCCCGCTCGCCGACTGTGATTAAAACATCAATATTATTTTTGGCTACCGACTCACCGACCTGACGATGGCCGTCAGCCGTGTACTCGCCCAACTCCAACATATCACCCAAAACAGCAAATTTTCTGCTGGTTGTTTCGAGTTTGCCCATCACCTTGAGCGCCGCAATCATTGAGTCTGGTCCGGCATTATAGGTGTCATCTATAATATTAGTATCCTTAATGCCGGCAATCAGCTTCATCCGGCCTTTGGGTGCTTTAAAAAGACGCAAGCTTTCTGAAACCTCAACCAAATTCATCCCATAAGCAATACCAACAGCCGCGCCAGCTAAGGCCGCATAAATAAGATGCTCGCCTAAAATGTTTGGCAATAAAATCGGTACAATACTGCCATGATAAGTCAGTTTGAAATTAAGACCTGATATTTCGCCATCGCTTTGGGAAAAATTTATTTCCGAGGCGATCAAATCGTTATTCTCATTACCACCACTAATACCATAAGTCAAAACTCTGCCTTTGGTCATTTCTTTCATCTCACAAACATATTTATTGTCGCTGTTGAGTATAGCCCAACCATTTTTCTGAAGATGAGAAATCATCACTGACTTTTCCTTGGCAATCTTGTCAATGGTTTTGAAAAATTCCAAATGAACCGGCCCGATATAAGTGACAACTCCGACTTTGCATGGCGCCAAATCAGTCAAATATTTCATATCACCGACCCGATCAACTGCCATTTCTAGCACTAATATCTTAG
>CAYLUK010000024.1:4127-14561 GCA_964386875.1 uncultured Gammaproteobacteria bacterium | reverse complement strand
CTAAGAAGCGATATATGCATTACTATAACTCACCGCCATATTCATTTGGCGAGCCAGGACCGTTTCGAGGAGCCGGTCGGCGAGAAATCGGCCATGGCGCTTTGGCGGAAAAGGCATTGCTACCAGTGTTGCCTACCAAGGAAGATTTTCCGTACACCATTTTAGTCGTGTCTGAAGTTATGGGTTCAAATGGTTCATCTTCAATGGCTTCCACTTGCGGCTCTACTTTGTCGTTGATGGATGCCGGTGTGCCGATTAAAAGGCCAGTTGCCGGTATTGCCATGGGCTTGGCATTAGACGGGGACAAGTATAAGATTTTGACTGACTTGCAAGACCTAGAAGATGGAGAAGGTGGTATGGACTTTAAGATTACTGGTACTAGTGAGGGCATTACTGCTATTCAAATGGATACTAAAACAGCCGGGTTGAAACTGCAGATTTGTCAGGAAACTTTGGCTCAAGCCAAGCAGGCGCGACTGGAGATTTTGGAACACATCAGTCAGACTATTAGCGTGCCTCGGGCTGATTTGTCCAAATATGCGCCGAGAATTAATACGCTTAAGATTGATCCGGATAAAATCAGAGAAGTTATTGGCCCGGGTGGCAAGATAATTAATGAAATTATTGACGCTTGTAATGTGGAGATTGATATTGATGATGATGGCACAGTCAATGTGACCAGTGTTGATTCCGAAGGCGCCAAGAAAGCAATGGATTGGATTGCAAATATCGTCAAAGAGGTTGAAGTCGGTGAAATTTATAATGGCAAGGTATGTCGGCTAATGGATTTTGGCGCTTTTGTGGAGATTTTACCGGGCAAGGACGGTTTGGTTCATATTTCTGAATTCTCCAATGAGCGGATTGACAAGATTACTGATGTGGCCAAGATTGGTCAGGAGCTACGAGTCAAAGTGATTGAAATTGATGATAAAGGCAGAATTAATTTATCGGTCAAACAAGCTGACCCGACTTATGACCCAAAGCAAGATCCGCGAGGCAGTAACGACCGAGGTGGACGACCACATAACAAAAAGCCGGATAGGAAGTTTGGGTTTAGAAGATAATATTGTATAAATTCCAAGTTCCAAATAGCAAATTCCAAACAAATCCAAAATTATAAATTCTAATTTTTAAAACATTTTTTGAATTTTGATTATTATGATTTGTTTGGGATTTGATTATTGATAATTGGAGTTTTTACCTTTATGTTTGTAAGAAATTTATTTCAGCTAAAAGGCATCTCTTATAAGATCAAAGTAATTACTTTGACAGTAGTAGGAGTTGCTTTTTTGTTTGTTCTGTTTTTTTCCATTTGGAATCAGTATTATGTCGACACCTTGATTGCTTTTACGCCGGAGAGCTCGGTTTTATACGTTCATTTCAGCTTGCCCAAGATGAAACAATCCCAAAATTTCAATAATCTACTTTCTGATATTTTGGTTGATTTTGGCTTAAAAGATTTTGACCTTCAACTGGTTAAGCGTGAAGTAGCGATTATTGGTCAGCTCAAAGATAACAGACTTGTTTACAGCGCTATCATCAGGACTGACAACCAGCCCAAATTAAAAAGTTATTTAAACGAGCAAGAAATTGATTATAATTTTTTGGATGGTAGCCGAGTGTTAATTTCAACCGCTGATACCTTAAGTGACTTTGTGAAAAATCGTGACAATCGGGTGATTCGTGAGACTAAGGGAAAATTTAATCTTTTGACATCACTCAAGATTTATTCTAATCCCGGGCTTAAAGATTTTTTGACTGATGATTTGATATTTGGCGTGTTTGATGATTTATTGGAACGCGATGATGAGAATATTTATTTGAATTTCAATTTAAGGCGAGACGGCAGTTTGGTCTTGGGTCGGAGCTCAAAAAAATCATCCGGTCTATCTGAAATTAATGATTTTGATTTTGTTCTTTCTCAACTAAGTGGCGACAATCAGCTCAATAGTTGGATTAGACGGTTAGAGAGTATTGCCACGGAAGACTATTTCATCTGGCACAGTTATCAGCGGCGACTGAAAGTTAAATACAAGTTAGATTTGGATAGCGATTTCATCAGTGCGTTGATAAGCAGTGATAAGGTGATATTAGCCAGAGCCAATCAAAATTCTTTCTGGGGTTATGATCTTTATTTAAAATTCAAATTAGATAGCGACCTGTCACCTGATGAGGAGCGAGAGCTGATTGGTATTTTGCAATCATTTTTGGCTAATAAATTTCCGACTAACAAAATGGTTTATTTATCAGATGGCACCAGAGTGAATGAATTAATGCCTGACCCCTCACAGTTTGAGCCGGTCAGCTTGGACAGTGATTCAATTTTTGTCTTATCCGCGCCAGCGGGGGAGCCGGTCTTGTTTTATCGGCTTGACGGCGGTGAAATTGAAATTGGCACCAATCGTGAGTTATTGGAGCGACCAAACCAAGAATTTGGTGATTTTATGTCAATCAAGACAAATGTTTTGCCATTTAATGAAATTTGGCAATATATTTATAATTTCAATCAGTTAGAATATTCTGACAGCGGAATTTTATTTAGATAAATATTTTTAACCCCCCTCTTTGCTAAATTTAGGCAAGTGTGAACAACCAGTGGATAACTTGACAAAAACCTATATTTATAACAGTGGATAAACTTGGTATAAAACTATAAAATTATCTAAATTTAAATATTTTTCAAGATTGATAAAAAGCTCAAAAAGTGATATAATAATTACAAGAGTTAATTAAAAAATCCTTACAATTTATTAGAAAATTGTCATAAATTCGTTAATTTATGCCAATTTCCTGCCTTTTACTTGGTTTGTTCATATCCTAGGAGGGATTTGGTCCCAGTTGTTGATCTTCATGTTTTTCGGGTTTCGTTCAAACCCCACAAAGAGCGGTTTGCGCGCCAACCACTACCCGGTTGAAGGCTTTGTTCTTTCAGATAGTCCTATGGCTAAAGGATTTTTGTTTTTTGTTCCATCATCAGGAACGAAAAACAGAACTAGACGCCGGATCTGTGAGCGCAAGACCTCCCGTTAAATAACATATTTGGGGTGTAAGCTTGCGCTCCTTTTTTTTAGCTCAAAAATTTGCTATATTGATATTAACTACAAATCATTTATATCTTCTCATTATTCCAGCCAAGAGCTGGTTTTAACTTTAATTCTATGGACAAGAACACTTTAAGTGAATTTAACAAGCAACTTGTAGAAAAAAGAGCCGTCATCATCAAACAGCTTGAGAGTATTGGCATAAAATCGCAAACTGATGACAATAATTATAATGCCGAGTTTCCCGACTATGGCGATAGCGTCGAGGACAATGCGATTGAGGTGGCGGATTACTCCAAGAATTTGTCATTTGAAAAAGATTTGGAAAAAGAATTAAATGACATTGACAAGGCGTTAGGCAAGATTAAAGACGGCAGTTATGGCAAATGCAATCATTGTGGCACTGACATTGAAGTTGAGCGTTTAAAAATCAGGCCACAATCCGGGTCTTGTGTGGCTTGTAAGAATGCACTTAAGGGTGAGGGTTAGTAATGAGATGCTTTCTGTGAAATTTGCTATTTTCAGCCAATACTCCCAACTGCTATTGTTTGTTCAGGCGCTATGGGCAGGTCGTCAAACTGCAAAAAATGATTTTCACCGTAACCCCATTATATCTCAAACCATTTTCTGGTTTTCTTCGTCTTGACTGAAAATATCTAAATTTTTTTACACGATGGTTTTATTATGAATTTCAAATTAAAAATTATAATTATAAATCTAGTCGCCTTTGGATTTTTTATTTTAGATCGAATTCTCAAATACATATTCTCCACTTATAGTGGAGAATATTTTGTTTTTGGTGATTGGTTAAAGTTGAAGTATGCGACCAACACTGGTATTGCCTTTGGCATCCCAATCAACTTTGTTATTTTATCAGTTTTTTATTTTCTTATTTTTTTAATTTTAATGTGCTGGCTGATCAAAAGCTACCAAGCCAAAATACTACACAATGTTTTTGTTCTAAGTCTAATCATTGTTGGCGCTTTTTCCAATCTCTTAGACCGAATTTATCTCGGTCACGTGGTTGATTACATTGATTTGAAATTTTATACCATCTTCAACCTCGCCGACGCTATGATTGTCATTGGCGTCATAATCTTTATGTTATTTATATTAGTCGAAAAAAATAAAAGCTCCGGGTGAGTCACACGGAGCATTTGCGAGAATTTTAGAGATCAACGGCGATGTGTTCTGTCGGAGCAAAGAACATCAGGAAGCAACTGCCACGATGCTCGTCGTTATTTTCCAAGACGACCAGCTGTTTCCCGGCGTGCGTGAACACGTCGCCCACTTCTACTCGCCGGCCAAGCTTGTCCATTTGCTGGCTTATTTCCTCCGGAAACATCGGGATGTTATCAAATTCACTGTCGGCAATAGTGGAGTAAGTCATAATAGGAATATCATATTCTTTCTGCCAGCATTCATCAAATGACACTAGGCAATCCATGGATCGTTCGGTGGCGCCTTGTTCCAAGGCGTTTTGTCTGGCTAAATGCCGTAAAATCGATAGGGGAACCGGCCCAGCGAGCTGTTCGGCGGTGAAATATTCAGGCAGTTGGCTGATGAGCCGCTTGCCCAGGTCGGAAGTCAGATCAAGTAGCGCCATTGCCCATCTGAAATGACAGTCTCGGATTCCACAGATTACTTTCCAGTTCTTGTACATAGTTTTTCCTCCGTTTTCTTGCGGTTTGTTTGTACCATCGATTACCAAATCGATGACACCCAATTTTAGCATATGCCACGATGTTTGTCAAACTGATGTGAAAAATGGGTCAGCCCCATTTTTAAATAAGTGACACTATTAACTCATCCTAATTTATAATCAAATAATTTAAGAAAGGTGTTTTAACATTAAATCATTAGAAATTATTTTAAAATTACAAGATTAAAAATTTAAAATTTTTCTAATAGTGGGTTTTGTTTTTATATGTTAAAATTAAGTATAAATTAATGATTGGATCCTCGTCTCCGCGGGGATGACAATAACAAATATTACCTATGTCCTCAAAAGTCCTTTCAGCTGCCACGATTGGCCTTGACTGTGAATTAGTTGAAGTGGAAGCCGACCATTCGCCCCATGGCAATCCAGGCATATACATTGTCGGTCTGCCGGACAAAGCCGTGGACGAGTCCAAGAGTCGAGTCAGAAGCGCGGTCAGAAATTCAGCGTTGGAATTCCCCCGAGGTAATGTGACGGTCAATCTGGCGCCAGCTGATCTCAAGAAAATGGGCACCTACTATGATCTGCCGATTGCCATCAGCTGTTTGTCCCAGACCCAGCAACTTCAACTTGAGAATTATCAGGATAAGCTGTTTGTCGGCGAGTTGGCGCTTGACGGCGACTTGCGACCGGTCAGCGGTGTCTTGTCGATTGCGATGATGTGTCGTGACCGTGGCATCAAAGATTTGTTTTTGCCCAAAGGCAATGCCGGCGAAGCCGCTTTGGTCACAGGGATAAATATTTATCCAATTAAAAATTTAGCCGAGCTCATTAGTCACTTGAAAAATGAAAATTTAATTTCACCATATCAAGCCGATGTCAATCAGCTGTCTCAAGTGGAAATGTTTGAACTTGATATGTCCCACATCAAAGGTCAAGATCAGGCCAAGCGAGCGTTGGAGATTGCCGCCGCCGGCAGTCACAACATTCTCATGTCTGGGCCTCCGGGAAGTGGCAAGACCATGCTCGCCAAAGCCATGCCGTCCATTCTGCCCAAGATGTCACAAGCGGAAAGTTTGGAAGTGACCAGGATTTACAGCACATCAGGATTACTTCCAGCAGACAAGCCGGTGATGACAGTGCGACCAGTCAGATCACCCCATCACACGGCCTCGGGTGTGGCGCTGGTGGGTGGCGGCACATGGCCAAAACCCGGCGAAATATCTCTCGCCCATCGAGGTGTTCTATTCCTTGATGAGTTTTTAGAGTTTCCCAAGTCAGTCTTGGAAAATTTGCGTCAGCCACTTGAAGACGGGGTGGTGTCAGTGTCTCGAGTCGCCGGTACGATTAGATTTCCCGCCAAGTTTATGCTGATGGCGGCGATGAATCCATGTCCATGCGGATTTTTGTCTGATCCGGATCGGGAATGCACTTGTAGTCCGGCCAATGTGATCAAATACCAGAAGCGCGCTTCCGGACCACTTTTGGACCGGATTGATATTCATATTGAAGTGCCACGAGTCAAGATTGATAAGCTGGAAAGCGACCAGCAATCGGAAGATTCGGCGGTGATAAGAGAGCGAATTCAACAGGCCAGAAATATTCAACTTGATAGATTCAAAACTGAAAAAATTATTAATAATTCGGAAATGGGCTCGGAGCTAATCAAAAAATATTGTATCTTAGATGATCAGAGCAAACAGCTCCTTCGTCAAGCCGTTGAAAAGCTCCATTTATCAGCCCGCGCTTATCACCGCGTTTTAAAACTAGCCCGCACCATCGCTGATTTGGAACAAAGTGAGAAAATTTTAACCAATCATATTGCCGAGGCGATTCAATATCGACCAAGGGTGGAATGACGCATAACTTAAAACACAAAACACAAAACTCTCCCAGTCAAAACGGAAGAGTTTTATATTTCATATTATACGTTCTACGTTCCACATTATGCGTTATGCGTTTGACTTTTATGCATTAAAAATAGCTAAGCGGATTGACCTTCGAGCCATTGATTCGGACTTCAAAGTGAAGATGAGGTCCGGTGGAACGACCAGTTGATCCTTCCAAGGCGATTACCTCGGCTTTTTGGACGGTTTGACCGACCACAACATAAATCTGACTCAAATGACCATACAAGGTGTGTTTGCCACCACCATGGTCAATAATGATATTATAGCCATAGCCGGTTTTGAAGTATTGGACTTGGATCACAGTGCCGGCTTCAGCCGCTCTGATTGATGTCCCCCAATCACAAGCGATATCAACACCAGTGTGAATCCAGCCACGATAATATTGGGTAATCACCTGACAAGTGCTCGGCCAATAAAGCTTGCCACCGGACGGCACATTTGGCGTGGTATGGGCCGGTGTATCAGAGATTGGTGTGGTGTATGTCCTCGGCTTGACTGTATAAATTATCCGTCCGCCCGGCACCATAATGGTTTCACCGACCGCCAACAGTCCATCGTTGTCAATATTGTTGAAGTTTTTGATTTGGGAGACATCAGCTGAATATTTCTTGGCAATACTGGCTAATGTGTCGCCGTTTTTGATTTCATGAATTACACCGCTGGTTGGCGGGATGGTAAGTTTTTGCCCTGGTTTGATGTATGAATAAGTAGTCAGATTATTGGCCCAGAGGATTGTGTTGACAGTGATATTGAATTGAACTGCAATTTCACCAATTGTATCACCTTCCTGAATTTCATATTCTCTAATGCTGGTTCTGGTAATTTTGGCTGATTCAGTGCTGGCCAAATCAGGCTTGACCAAAGTACTGCCACCTTGGGTAGTGGCCAGATCGGATTTATATTGCTCGTCATATATTTTTTCTTCTAGATTCTGGGCTTCAGTAAATTGTTCACTCTGAAGCAAGGCATTTTTTCCCAAATAACTGAAGACTTGTGGCTTGCTTGACGCGACAGTGGTGTCATCATCGCCCATATCATAATTTTCAACCCCGACGATATTATAGATTAGGGCGCCACGGCCGTAATCTTCGCTGTTTTCATAAGCCAGAATATTTGAGGTGGTGACGCCAAAAGTGATTATTACCACGATCAAATGGATGATGTATCGATTGGTAAATATTAGGATTATTTTTTCTTTGGGGTCGGATGTTTTCTTGGCAAATTTGTTCTTGAGCCAAAAGTATCTGCCAAAAAATGGAACAATTAGCAACCGCAAGCTGATGTTTTTGACGACGGCAAATAATTTTCCCAGCGGCATTAATACTGTTGCGGTAATTGTTGCCAGTTTCCCAATTATTCTAATTGAGAGAAAAAGTATTTTGGTGGCTATTTTTTTGATGGTAAATGAAATATGGTTGATTTAAATAGTTTTGCAACTATTTTTGTTATTTAACCTTGATTTTGATTATAAAATTTAATGGCGATTTTGTCAATTTTGAGGTCATTCAAATTTTGTGCTACATTTAGAGATATGGATTTAACAAATTTGGAAAAATCAATCTTAAGGGTTGTTTGTTTTTTTGATAATTTTGACCATCCGCTGACTTTGATCAAGATTTATAAATGGTTAGACGAGAAATATGACATTACTAATGTCAGCCGGGCATTAAGGTTGGATCAGCTTGGCCGTTATGTTGACAGTAGCCAAGGGTTTTATTTTTTACGCGGGCGTCAGGAGATTATTAGCTCGTATTTAAGAAATTATTCGTTGGCTGACCAAAAATACAAAAAGGCGCTTCGGGTTATTAACATTTTAAAATATTTCCCTTGGATCAAAGCGGTGGCAGTCTATTCATCACTATCATATTCAAATGCTAATCGTGAAAGTGATATTGATTTGTTTATTGTCTCCAGCCCTAGGCGGCTGTGGTCGGGTCGATTTTTCATTTCTCTATTTTTGAAATTTTTTGGTCTTCGTCCGACCAGTCAGAGACAGCGGGACAAAATCTGTATTAGTTTTCTGGCTGATGAGGATAGCTTGGATCTGTCTTTTTTAGTTGGCCATAGTCATGATCTCAATTATATTTATGGCACGTCGCAGTTTGTGTTTCTTTATGATGCCGGCGGGGTGGCCACAAAATTTTTTAGTCAAAACTCGTGGATTGGCGACCAATTGCCAAATTGGTTTGCCTATAGTGTTAATCTCCGGCGTCGAGCTAGTAGCGGATTATTTTTTGTAAAAAATTTGAGCGAAAGCGTCCTGGGCATTTTTCCCGAGCAATTATTCCGAAGATTTCAACTGAGAATATTGTCACCTAAGCTCCAGAGTATTAACAAGATAGCTGACAATCGGGTGATAATTAGCAGTGGGTTGATTAAGCTTCACGAACATAACAAGAGCTTGAAGTTTCAGCAGATTTATCAGGAAAAATTAAGCCAGCTGTTGAAATCCTCTCAATCTCAATAAAATATATGATAAACATCACAAAAGAATATTTAAGTAAAACGATTGAAAGATTGTTTTATTTGTTTCTATTTCTCTTGCCCTGGCAGACCATGTGGATTTGGCATGTGGGACTTCTCAATGCAGACAAGTGGGAGTATGGCACCTTCATCTTGTATGGTACAGAGCTACTATTGTGGCTGATTATTGTGTTACAGCTAGGCGTTTGGATAAAGTCAAAAAGAATTGGCTTAATGGATCTAAAATTATCTAGCAGTAAATCAAAGATAGTCATTGGAGTTTGGCTTTTGGTCATCTGGAGTGGTCTATCAATCTTCTGGTCGCCTGACAAGCAATTGGCGTTCTATTGGTGGATTAAATTGCTGGAAGTAGTCGCTTTGTTTTTTATCATTATTAATCTCAAGGTGGATTTTAAAAAAATTGGCTGGGCGTTTCTCGCCTCGGGTGTTATCCAGTCATTCCTTGCCATGGGGCAATTCTGGTCACAACAGGTGATTGGCAATAAGTGGCTGGGCATGGCCGAGCACTTGCCTTATGACATTGGGGCGATTGTCATCAGCTACTTTGATGGCATTGATTATTACCGCTGGATCAGAGCGTATGGGAGCTTGGCTCATCCTAATGTGTTGGGCGGGTTTTTGGTGGTATGTTTTTTCTTGGGTTTGTATTTGCATTTGAATTATCAGCCGAGTCTGAAAAAGATTATCAGTAGTCTGTCACTGCTGGTGATATTTGTGGGTATGTTTTTCAGTTTTTCTCGTGGCGCTTGGCTGGCATGGCTGGTGTTGTATTTGTTTTTGATTGTGATGTTTTTGGTATATAAGAAAGTGGGCCGGGTCAATCTCATTAAGCTGGGAGTGTATCTGGCTTTGTTGTTTGCTGTGTTATCTGTTATCTATCAGCCGTTGGTAGTTTCTCGTTTCTCCGGCAGTGATGAGCTGGAGATTAGATCAATTCAAGATCGCCTTAGGTCAATGAGGGAGGCCAAGCAGATGATTAGTGAGAATTTTGTTTTTGGTACTGGCCTGGGAAATTATACTTACAATCTGTATTTAAGAGATCAGTCGCTTCGTCAGTGGGATTATCAGCCGGTTCATAATATTTATCTGTTGGTTTGGGCCGAGCTTGGTCTGATTGGATTTTTTATTTTTATGTTCTTATATGCTTATGTTTTTATCTTAAGCTTACTGGCCAAGAAGCCGTGGGTTTCCGCGTTGTTGTCAGTTCTGGCCATTATCAGCTTGTTTGACCATTATTTATGGACTAGTTATTTCGGGCTGGTCTTGTGGTGGGTGACGATTGGTATTGGTGTGAAATATTTGTATTTTAGCGAAAAAAATACCTTTCTATTATAATATG
>CAYLUK010000024.1:0-4117 GCA_964386875.1 uncultured Gammaproteobacteria bacterium | reverse complement strand
CCGCCTCTCGCGAGAGGCGGGTGAGAGAGGCGGGGTTGACATTTTTTTTTAGATTATATAAAATACAGAAGTATCCAAATTAGCACTCTCGAAGATAGAGTGCTAATTTAACTGAAAAATTATCTAACTAATCCCAAGTAACTAATAATTAATAACCGATAATCAACTATGAATATCAAACCAATCGGTGACCGCGTATTGGTCAACCCTGCTTCAGAAGCAGAAACGACTAAGTCAGGCATTGTTTTGCCAGACACAATCGACAAAGAGAAAAAGGCTGAAGGCACAATCGTGGCTATTGGTCTAGGCGAGAAAGTTTCCAAGCTTGGACTTCAGGTCGGTCAGAAAGTTGTTTATGGCAAGTATAGTGGCGAAGATGTAAAAGTCGGTGAGGAAGAGCTTAAAATCTTAAACCATGATGACGTCTTAGCTGTCATAGAGTAGTTAAAAGTTTGAAAGTTTATAAAGTTAAAAGGCTTTCATCAACTTTATAACTTTCAATTCAACTAACTTTTTAACTTTCAACTTTATTAACTTTATAACTAAATTTTATGGCCAAACAAATATTATTTAACGAACAAGCACGAGTAAAATTAAAATCAGGCATTGACCAGCTAGCGGAAGCAGTCAAAGTCACCTTGGGTCCCAAGGGACGCAATGTCGTTTTGGATAAGGGCTATGGTGCCCCCCAGATTGTTAATGATGGTGTGACTATCGCCAAGGAGATTGAGCTGGAAGACAAATTTGAGAATATGGGTGCCGAGTTGATTAAAGAAGTGGCATCCCAGACCAATGACGTAGCTGGTGATGGTACCACCACAGCAACTGTCTTAGCTCAAGCGATTGTTAGCGAAGGGCTTAAAAACGTCGCGGCTGGAGCCAACCCGATTACCATCAAGCATGGCATTGAAAAGGGTGTCAAAGTATTAGTTGAGGAATTAAAAAACAATTCTAAAACAATTTCAACTCAAGAAGAAAAACAACAAGTCGCTGCGATCTCGGCTAACGACAAAGAAATTGGCAAGATTATTGCCGAATCTTTGGAAGAAGTCGGTAATGAAGGCGTGATTACCGTAGAAGAAGGTCAGAGCTTTGGCATTGAAAAAGACATTGTCAAAGGCATGCAATTTGACAAGGGCTATGTCTCGCCATATATGATTACTAACCCTGAGCGAATGGAAGCCGAGTTTAATGAAGCAAGTATTTTGATTACTGACAAAAAAATTTCAAGCATCCAAGAGATTTTGCCGTTGCTAGAAAAGCTAGCTCAAAGTGGCAGAAAGGATTTGGTTATCATTGCCGATGAGGTAGATGGCGAGGCGTTAGCGACTTTTGTGGTCAATAAATTACGAGGCACATTTAATGTTTTGGCAGTTAAAGCTCCCGGATTCGGCGACCGGCGGAAAGAAATGCTTGAAGACATTGCCATCTTGACTGGTGGTAAGGTCATCAGCGAAGATGTTGGTCTTAAATTGGAAAATACCGAAGCTGAAATGCTTGGCTCGGCCGCCAAAGTGATTGCAACCAAGGAAACCACTACAATTGTCGGTGGTAAGGGCGATAAGGCCGAAGTTGACCGACGCGTTGAACAAATTCACAAATCAATTGAGCTAAGTGACTCTGATTTTGATAAAGATAAGCTTAAAGAACGATTGGCCAAATTAGCTGGCGGTGTGGCAGTGATCAAGGTTGGCGCTGCGACTGAAACCGAGATGAAAGAGAAGAAACTGCGGATTGAAGATGCGCTGTCAGCGACCAAAGCCGCGATTGCCGAAGGCATTGTGGTCGGCGGTGGCGTGGCGCTCATCCGAGCTGTTCGGGCGCTTAACAATGTAGAAGTTGAAGGCGAAGAAAAAATCGGTATTGATATACTTAAAAAAGCAATTGAAGAGCCACTTAAACAGATTGCCAAAAATGCCGGTGGCAATGGCGAGATCGTGGTTGAAGAAGTCAAGAAATTAGAAGGTAATTTCGGCTACAATGCTTTGACTGGCCAATATGAAGACTTGGTGGAGAAGGGAATTATTGATCCGACCAAGGTGACTAGAAGCGCGCTCCAAAACGCTGCTTCTGCCGCGGCGATGATTTTGACGACTGAATGCGCGGTGGCTGACATGCCAAGCAAAGACGACCATGACCATGGTATGAATCCAGGTATGGGTATGGGTGGCATGCCGATGATGTAAAGCCAGCTTCGCTGGAAATTCGAAATCTTAAATTTGAAACCCTAAACATAAAGAAAGAGGCGCAGTCCTGCGCCTCTTTCTTATTTATTTTATTTCTTAATTATTTGCCAATATGTTATAATATTTCTATATGAATAGAGTCCACAGTGCTAAAATTTGGGAGCCGATTGACTTCACGATTTATTTTTCTTTTGTGAAGTGGTTTGTGATTGCCGGAATTGTGCTAGAAATTTTATTTCGTATCTGGACCAGCCGGCTAAGTGGTGGGTTGTTTTATGAGCAACTGGAAGTAGTCACTTGGATGATTAGGATTATTATTTTTGCCTTGTTGGGTTGGCGAGTAGTGCTTAATTTTGGTCATAGTGCCGCCGTGGCTGCCATGAGCGGGGCAATTGCAGGATTTATATTTGGCTTGGCCATATCTATTTCTCGTTTTGGCAGTGGCATCGCAGTTTGGAAATTTTTCAATATTATCACCGAGACAACAATCATTACCATAGTCGGCTCACTCATCGCGGTCTTGATGATTTATATTTTAAGTTTCAAATTAGAATAAAATTGTCATCTCGCATGAAATGGTAATAGAGATGCGGGATCTAAACAAGCTCTATATTTTATTATTTTCTTAATTAATTAATTTTTTAATTCTATGGCAACACTCACATTTGAGAAAAAGGACATCGAAGACAACAAGGTGATGGCGGCAATTTCCTATATATGGATTTTGTGTCTGATCCCGCTTCTTACTAAAAAGGATAGCAAATTTGTCCAAATTCATGCCAAGCAGGGTTTGGCTTTGTTTATTATTGAAACAGTCGGCATCTTAGTGTATTGGATTCCTCTTTTTGGCCAATTATTATGGCTTTTGACAGCTGTGGTAGCAATTGTCGGATTAGTCACGGCGCTTCAGGGTAAATATATTGAAATACCAGTGGTAAGTATTTTGACAAAAAAGCTTAATATTTAGTCGGTTTTAATTGGTTAGTTAGTAGCTACTTGGTTAATTTTTTGTTTTGAACAATAGCCTAAGCAACTTAAAATTGAAAAATAGTTAATTAAAAAAGATGAAGCGAACAAAGATTGTTGCGACAATCGGTCCCGCGAGTGAAAAAAAACAGGTCTTAGTCAAGATGATTAAGGCCGGTTTAAATGTGGCACGGCTTAATTTTTCCCATAATGTGCATGCTCACCACCTAATGTTGATTCGTCGCATTCGCGAGGCAGCCAAGAAATCCCAAAAGACAATCACAATATTGCAAGATTTGCAGGGTCCGCGGATTAGAATCGGCAATGTCGGTAAAAATGGCATCAAAGTTGTCAAAGGTAAAAAGATAATTTTATCAGCTGGGTCTGACAAGGCCAAAGCCAAAGTCGTCGAAGTTCCGATTGCTTACAAAAATCTTTACCAAGATGTGACCAAGGATGACCGAGTCTTGATTGAAGACGGACTAATAGAGCTTAAAGTAGAGACAATCATCGATCGAAAAATAAAGTGTCGGGTCATGGTCGGTGGTGTCATCAAGACGCACAAAGGGATGAATTTTCCTGACAGCACAATCAAGGCATCGCCTCTGACCGAGAAAGATATTACTGATCTTGATTTTGGTATTGCCAACGGCGTGGATTTTGTCGCCTTGTCATTTGTCAAAGATGCCGGCGATATTAAAAGGTTAAAGGGGATTGTCCTCAAACTTGAAAAGAAACACCAGAGAATAGGTAAGTTGGCTAAGGAGCCACAGACGAAGATTATTGCCAAGATTGAAAGGCGTGAGGCAGTCAAGAATTTTGATCAGATTTTGAAAGTGGTTGACGGTATTATGGTTGCGCGCGGTGATCTGGGGATTGAATTGCCATTTGAGGATGTGCCGTTGATTCAGAAAGAAATTATTAAGAAGTGTGGTTATGCCGGCAAGCCGGTGATTGTCGCCACC
>CAYLUK010000023.1:0-14650 GCA_964386875.1 uncultured Gammaproteobacteria bacterium | reverse complement strand
CCTGCCACCAAAGCCCAACCCAAAGAGATGCTACCAGTTTTGGATAAGCCGATAATTCAGTATATTGTTGAGGGCGCAGTTGCCGCTGGGATTAGAGATGTGATTTTGGTCACTGGTTTTAATAAGCGAGCAATTGAAGACCATTTTGATCGTAATATTGAACTGGAGACAAAGTGTTTAGATGCTGGCAAGGACGTTGAATGTCGGAAAATTAAGGAAGTTGCTGATTTGGCGAATTTTATCTATATCCGACAGAAGGGCCCTTACGGCACAGGCACGCCGGTTCTCAATGCTAAGGATTTGATCGGTGATGAGCCATTTGCGGTGCTCTGGGGTGATGATATTTGGAAGTGTCCGAATAAACCACATTTACAGCAGATTATTGAGGTGTATGAAAAATATGGCGATCCAGTGTTGAGTCTCAAGACCACCGATGATGAGGGCACCAAGAAATATGGTATTATTGATGGGGTTGAAGTGGAACCTGGAATTCATCAGGTAAATTGGTTTGAAGAAAAGCCCGGACCAGAGAAGACTAAAAGCCGACTGTCATCACATGGTGGTCATATCCTCACGCCTGACATCTTTGAAGTGCTTGAGAATATGCCACGACAAAAGGGTCGGGAGTTTTATCTGACTGATGCGATCGCGTTACTAATGAAAAAACGCCCGCTCTATGGTCGGGTGATTGAGGGTGAAGTGCATGACACTGGCTCCAAGTGGGGCTGGCTTAAGACCAATATTGAATTTGGACTAGAAGATAAAGAGTTGGGAGATGATCTTAGAGAATTTCTAAAAGCAAGATTGTAGAAAATATGGTATAATATAAATTATAATTAATAATTTGGAATTTTATGAAAAAAATTGTTATTTTGAGTGGGTTGTTTTTATTGATATTTCTTATATTAGCAAATGTCACTTATGCCCAAGATGGCGTTGACGAGTCAGAATTTGTTGATTTGGAAGATATTGAGCTAGATGTGCCAGATGATGTCCCGTCAAGTTTTAGTATGTGGTGGCGCGGGTTTAAGGAGGCATTATCACTGGCCGTCACCATTGATCCGGTTAAAAAAGCGCAAAAACAGCTTAAATATGCTGAAGAGAGATTTCAAATTGCTGAAATGATGGCCGAGCAATATCAACAGGACGAAAAAATTCAGGCCAGAATAGAAAAGGTGCTTCAAAAAGCCAGTGAGTATATGGAAAAGGTGGCAGATCGGCAAGATAAATGGTGGGATCAAAAGGATGAGCTCGAGCAGAGATTGCTTAAGAATATCGCCAATCATCAACTTCGGCGTGAGGAGATTATGGATAGTTTGGAAGAAGGATTGCCAGAAGAGGTTCAGGCGGAGATTCAAGCGTTCAGGGGTAATGCTCTAGAAAATGGCCAGCGGCTTTTGATGGCAATAGAAAATGAAGATATGCCGGAGGAAGTCAGAATTCATCTGGAAGAAGTTAATAGCAGAATTGAGGATCATCTGACTGAAGTCAAAGAATATGTCCAGACAAGGCAAGAGTTGATAGAGCAAGCTAAATCTGGAGATGAAGAAGTAACTGAAGAATTACAGCAGCTTAAAGAACAAAGGCAGGAAACCATTAAAAATCGGGTTAGAAATCATGATGACGATGAAGATGATGATGGTGACGACGAATCCGACAATTAAATCTTCTTAGCTAAAAAGTGTCCAGAGTTTATTTTTGGGCGCTTTTTGTTTCTGATTATTTTTTATGTTATAATATATTACATACCTTATGCAAGATAAAGTTATAAAAAAATTTCTAACTAACCTATCGTGTGGTTATTTTTTGTTTGCACCGCAAAAAGAGGGTGATATCTCTCGGATTAAGGAGTTAAAAGATTTAGCTGATATTGATTGGTCAGGAGAAATTCCGATCAATAGTTGGAAGGAAATATTTTTTCCTTATTATGAGCGACTGTTTAATATTGAAAAAGATAAGTTGGTTGAAGTGACGCGTAAATATCCACCGATTGCTTGTGTTGGCATGAATGTCTTGGATCTTAAGGCCTTGACGCTGTTTGAGCAGGTATTTTCAAGTGACAGTTATTATCAGAAAAGACGACGCAATATGTTAATTATTGGACACAGTGCTGACTGGCCCAATGATTACAAACGGTATAAAGTATTTAGTCATAAATTTCAGGAAGATGTTTTAGAGCATTTAGTGTTTGATGTCTTTCTGGCCAAAATGAAAAATGGTCGGATGAAAATATATTCCGGGTCAAAAAAAGGACAATTGATTTTAGAGAAATTTGGAATTAATGATTTCAGTCATGTTGAGTTTGCTGGACCGATTTCAGAAAAAGGACCAGACAAGCGGATGCTTGATTTGAAAGAGAAAATGGAAAAGTCAGCCGGCAAGAAAGTTTGGACTGAACTAGATAAGATTTGTATTGCCTGTGGCAAGTGCACGATTGCCTGCCCAACCTGTTTTTGTTTTGATATTGAAGATAAAAATGAGCCTGGTAATGAGAGTCGAGGTCGTAAGTGGGGCGTCTGCTTTTACAATGACTTTACGCTAGTAGCTGGCGGACATAAGGACTTAGATACGGTCAAGAAAAAGATTTATTTTTGGTATTTTCATAAATTTGTCCGTATTCCACACGAATACACTCTGCCAGGGTGTGTCAGTTGTGGCCGGTGTAGTGCAGTGTGTCCAGTCGGGATTAAAATAAATGAAGTGCTAAAAGCGCTCTAAATAATTACTAAATATCACAAATTTCAAATAATTATCAATGATTTAATGTTAAATTTTAAAAAGAGGATTTATTTAAAATTTTGTAAATTGATAATTGTAATTTAGAATTTGTTTGTAATTTAATGCTTGTAATTTGGAATTTATATGTTTAATATCTACGAGCCACAATCAGTGAAGATAATATCGGTATTAGATGAATCAATTGATACTAAGTTGTTTCGCTTGAGGTTTACTAACAAGCGAATAAACCTTGAATTTGATTTTTTGCTCGGGCAGTTTGTTCAAGTCGGTTTAGCTGGCTGGGGCGAGTGTCCGATTAGTATTTGTTCTTCGTCCAGTGATTCAAGTAAGTATTTTGAGTTGGCTATTCGTGATGTTGGCGTTTTGACTCATAAACTTCATCAGCTCAAGCAAGGTGACCTAGTAGATATTCGTGGACCATTTGGCAACGGCTTTGATGTTGACACATTTAAAGATAAACCATTGATATTGATTGGTGGTGGGTGTGGGTTTGTGCCACTGCGTCCACTAATAAATGATTATTTATCGGGCAAATTGGACAATACAGTACTGCAGATTTTTTATGGCTGTCAGAATGAAGATACTTTGCTTTTTAAAAAAGAATACGCCGCTTGGAATCGACGGGCTGAGTTTAATGTGATACTGGAGAAGCCGATCAAAAAGTGGGGTGGAGCCAAGGGGTTGGTGACTGATCTGTTTAAAACCAGAACAATTACTAGTAATTCTGTCGCTGTGCTTGTCGGTCCGCCGGTGATGTATAAGTTTGTAATCCAAGAGTTGAAGAAAAGAAAAGTCAAAGACGAGAATATTTATGTGTCATTGGAAAAAAAGATGTACTGTGGAGTTGGAATTTGTCAGCATTGCGCTATTGGTCCATACTACGTTTGTAAAGACGGCCCAGTCTTCCGCTGGTCTGATATAAAAAATTACTATCAATAAATACTATAAGCTATACGCTATTTGTCATACGCCAATTTATGTGTTTAACCATCCCCCAAAAAGTAAAAAATGTTTCTGGCAATCAAGCTGAATTATCAGACGGTCGTCATGTTAGTTTGGTGTTGGTGACTGGTGTACAGGCAGGTGATTGGGTCTTGACAAATAATGAAATTGTTGTTAATAAGATATCAGCCATAGAGGCGGATGAAATTTTACAACTTACTCAACAGGGAGAAAAACAATGACTGGATTAGAAATGGCGGCGGCTTATGCTATTAAGCCAAATATCCTCAAGCGGTGCGGACCAGAGCATGCACATAAAATATTGTTTGATTTTGTGACTGGTAAACGAGTTTTTAATGAGAAGAGAATTCGTGAACTTTTGAGTCAATTTCAGGTGGCAATGCCATATTATACTTTGATCGCTAGAGCCAATAGTATTTCTGACCCATTTGACAATCAAGTGGTTGAGGCATATTGGATTGGTAATGAGCTTTTGGATCAAGTGACGCCAGAGGCGGTACGACAGGTGATAGAGCAGGATGTTAAACGTGAGGGTTGGGATAAGAAGCAAATTGCTATAATGTTTCAGGCAATTGCTTTAAAACATGCCAAACCTCATCACAGTTTATCTGTTCTTTATTTTTTCACTCGGCCAGGGATCAAATTAGATCCAACGACCTTTAATACAATTTCTGAACAAGCTGACCAGTGTCGGGTTTGTGTCGGAATTATTCAAGGGCGTGACCATTTAGAGGTGTCATATCTGCCACTTATTTTTGGATCTGACCGTATAATCAAAATTGGCTCGTTAGTGGAAAAAGAAATTGAATGGGGCCTTTTGAGTATGATAAATCCCAATTTAACTTTTGGTAGTGTTGTGTCTTTTCATCATAATTGGGGAATTCAAATACTTTCTTTAGAACAAGTAGAGAATTTGAAAAAATATACCAGAATGACTTTGGAGGCGATAAATCCATAAGTTACGCGGGAGAGCTTTTTCTTCCGTTTTTTATTTGTCTCGATTTCTGTTAATATATATATAATGAATAAAAAGAGCAAAGCTAAACCTCATATTGCAATAGTTGGCCTGACATCCTGCGAAGGATGCCAGTTTGTAATGCTTGATCAGGGCATGCGGTTTTTAAATTGGCTCAAAAAGGTAGAAGTGGATGAATTTCGTTTGTTTGAAGACCGGCCCATGACAGCCACTCACTATGACATTTGTTTTATTGAGGGTAACCCGGTGACGGCTGATAATATTAAGCTTTTGAAGGAAATGCGGAAAAAGTCAGATATGTTGGTCGTGGTTGGTAATTGTGCGACACTTGGCGGAGTTTGGGAGCTGAAGAATTATTCCCAAAAAACCAAGGCGATTAAAGCGGTGTATAAGAAACTCAAAGTGCCAAATCCAGATATTAAAGAAGTGGATAATTTTGTCAAAGTGGATTATGTCATTGGTGGGTGCCCAATTGATGGTGATGAGTTCATTGAGCTAGTAAATCAGTTGTTAGAAAAGGGGAAATTTAGAATTCCACAAAGTCCAGTCTGTTATGAATGTCAGACATTAGGATATGAATGTTTACTTCAGAAAGGTGAAATATGTCTGGGTCCCATTTCACTTGGTGGTTGCCAGGCCGTGTGCCTCAAAAGCAAGCAGACGTGTTGGGGTTGTCGTGGATTATTTGAGGGTGCGCAAGTAGAAAATTTTGTTAATTATTTGCTCAAGAAATTTCCTCGTGATCAGGTGTATCGAGTGATGGAAGTCTTCGGTGCCAAAGATAGTATATTGAAGGAATTATCTAAGGTGCAGGCTAGTAATAAAAAAGTAACAAAAAATAAGAAAATATCAGCCAGAAGCTGACCAGCCCACGACTGGAAAAATAATTATTTTATAAAACTATCTGTCATAGAATTTAATTTTTTATTTTCTTAATTTATTAATTTTTTAATAAAATTATGAAAAAAATAACCGAAGCCCCAAGAAGTCATGAGGATTTGGATAAAAGAACCAAGCTCCAAAGTATATTGCTTCAGAAGTGTTATGATGACGGAATATTAGAACCGGCTGATTATGATGGTATGCTTAAAGTATTTACAAAAGTAAGCGAGATTATTGATTTTGAAGATCATAAGTTTGATTCTATTAATCAAGCATATAAGAGTGGGGATTACAATTTTGCCGCTGATATGATATTGGATATATTAAAAAAGGAATTATAATTATTTATGAAGATTCAAATCAATCACATTGGTAAAATGGAAGGTCACGCGGATTTTGTGGCCGAGATTTTGCGTGGCGATGTCAGATCGGCTAAAATTATCACGACTGAAGGCGCTCGGCTGATTGAAGGTATTTTGATCGGACGGCATTACAGCGAGGCGCCGATTATCACCGCTCGGATTTGTGGGATTTGTCCGGTGGTTCATAAGCTGTCGTCTATTAAAGCAATAGAAAAGGCATTTAACATATCGCCTACTAGTCAGACGATTAAATTAAGAAAGTTGTTGGAATTGGCGCAGATTATTCATAGTCATGCGCTTCATTTATTTTTTTTGTCGTTGCCGGATTTTTTTAATATTGAAGATGATATTAAATTTGTAAAGAAGTATTCCAAGGAGACAGAGTGCGCAATCAGGGTCAGAGCATGGGCACTCAAGATAATAGAAACCGTCGGCGGGCGGGCAGTCCATCCGATTGCGTGCGAGGTGGGCGGTTTCAAGGTTTTGCCGACTAAAAGCGAGCTTAATAATTTGGCCGGGCAATTTGAGTCGGTTTTAAAAGATACGATGTGTTTGGCAAATTTGGTAATCAACATTAAATTTCCCAAGTTTAGTCGACCAACAACATATGTAAGCTTAAATAGTAAAAAGGAATATGCCATTTATGACGGTGATATAAAAATTTTAGACACTGACGGCAAGATTGACTACATTAAGGCCAAAGATTTTACTCGTAATATTGAAGAAATTGAAGAGCCATATCGGGCGGCCAAGTCAGCCGAGCTTGATGGCGAGCCATTTATGGTCGGCGCCTTAGCGCGAATAAATAATAGTTTTGATCAGTTAAGTCCGCTTGCCAAGGGGTTGATCAAAGGATTGAGGTGGAAAATGCCTCAATACAATCCGTTTGAAAATATTTCCGCTCAAGCAGTGGAGATCATTCATGCTATTGAAGAATCACACAAATTATTAAATGATTTAGAGAAAAATTTGACCGATGAACAAAGCTTGGCCAAGAAATTTGGCGTGATTGCCGGCGCGAATCCGCTGGGTCGAGAGGTGACAGGCGTTGATGCGATTGAAGCGCCTCGTGGCACACTGTATCACTCTTATAAGATAGATGAAAATGGCTACATCACTGACTGCAACATTATCACACCGACAGTGTCGTTTTTAAAAAATTTGGAAGAAGATGTCAAAGCATATATTCCCAATGTAATGAAATTATCGGCCAATAAACGAGCGATGAAAATCAGGGGACTGATTCGGGCGTATGATCCGTGTATTGCCTGCGCAACGCATTAGATGGCTTATAGCTTATAGCATATAGCATAAAGAAGCGATAAAATTTTCTAATTCAATTTATAAAATCACTAGTAAATTTCCTAGAGAAGAATTGTTTGGATTGGTTAGTCAATTAAATAGAGCATCTGTTTCTATTTCTGCTAATATTGCCGAGGGGAGTGCCAGTGTTAGTACAAAGGAATTTAAGATGTTTTTAGGATTTTCAATTCGTTTTGGCGTAGAAGTGATTTCAGAATTATTTATTGCTCAAGAAAGAGGATATATTAATAACGAATTTAATAATTTGTATAATATTGGAGAATTATTAATAAAGAGAATTACTGCTTTTAAAAATAGTTTAAATAAATAAAAGTCATAAGCCATTTACTATAAGCCATAAGCCAATAATATGCATGACTTCCACCTCGCCGACACAATCTACAAGACCATAATTGACTATGCCGAGAAAAACAATCTCAAAAAAGTGACTAAGGCCGTAATTGAGTTGGGGTCAATTGTTGAGCATGGTGAAGAGATTTTGCCGGAAAATTTGAAATTTAATATTAAAATGCTATCAGAAGGTGGGCTGGCCGCAGGATTGGAAGTAGTGATAAATCGGACACAGGGGGAAAATTGGGTGCTTAAAGTGATTGAAGGAGAGTAGTTGGCAAAAGTGTTAATGGGGTGAATTTGTCCTGTTTTTTTGTTTATCAATTTTTATGATTTTGTGTTATAATTTATTTATCCAGAAATTGTGAAAATAAAGTCAATCAAACAAATTAAGAGTTTAAAAGGCAAGCGTGTGTTGCTCCGCGTTGATTTTAATGTGCCACTGGGTAAGGATTTTAAAGTGGGCCAGCGTGAGGACTATCGGATTGAGAGAGCTTTGCCGACGATTAAATATCTGATTAGACGTGGTGCTAAGATAATTATTATGGCTCATTTAGGTCGGCCAAATGGCAAAGTGGTTGAAAACTTGCGACTTGATCCGGTAGCTATTAGATTATCCCAATTATTAAAAAAAGATGTTTATAAAAGTGATGAGATTTTAGGTAGGGGGGTTGAGGTCAAAATCAAGGAGATAAAAAATGGCGATGTTATTATTTTGGAAAATATCAGATTCAGCCATCAGGAAGAAATTGGTAATAAAAAATTTGCCCAGCAGCTGGCCAAGCTGGCTGATCTATATGTTAATGATGCTTTTGCTGTTTGCCATCGCGACCACGCTTCAGTCTCAACCATTCAAGATTATTTATCTAGTTATGGTGGTTTACTTTTGGAAGATGAAATAGAAAATTTAAGTAAAATATTTGTCAGCCCCAAAAGACCACTGGTGGTAATAATCGGTGGCGTCAAAATTTCTACCAAGATAAAAGTTATTAAAAGATTTCTGAAAATTTCAGATAAAGTGCTTTTAGGCGGGGCATTAGCTAATACGGTCTTGGTATCTCAAGGCATTGCAGTTGGTAAGTCGGTGATTGAACCAAAGATGCTGTCGGAAATAAAAAAAATAAAATTAACGGACAATAAATTGGTTGTTCCAGTTGACGGCGTCATGGCTAAGAGTTTAGCGGCCAAGACTGGCCGGACTGATGCTTTGGCAGATATTAAAAAAGACGAGTTTATTTTGGATGTGGGTCCAGATACAATCAAATTATATGAATACATTTTAAAGACTGCTGGTACTGTGGTTTGGAATGGGCCAATGGGATTAATGGAAACGCCATTTTTTGCTCGGGCCACAAACCAGTTAATCAGAATTTTATCAAAGAGTCGCGCTAAGACGATTGTTGGTGGCGGTGATACGGTGACCGCAATTCGTGCTTTGGAATTTGAAAATAAATTTAGCTTTATCTCAACTGGCGGGGGAGCGATGCTTGAGTTTCTAGAGGGTAAAAAACTTCCCGGTTTAAAAAAAATAATTAATAAATAATTTTATGGACACACCACAACCTTATTCATCACAGAGGAGACATCACGGCAAAATGATTTTAATGCCGTTTATAATCATTGTGCTAGTATTTTTAAGCGCTTATCTTGTTAGCTTAACCAGAAATTCTTGGAAAGAGTATAACTATGTCGGCAAATCACCGGAGTTTAAAGATCGGATCAGTATTGAAGGCACAGGCAAAGTATCGGCCGCGTCGGACATTGCGACTGTCAATATCGGCTTGATTTCTGAAAAATCAAATGTGGCCGACGCTCAAAATGAAAATTCAGAAATAATGAATCGGATTATTAATGAATTAAAGACGACTTATAGCATTGAGGACAAGGATATTCAGACCAATAATTATCAAATTTATCCTCGCTATAAGTATGATTTGGGTGTTAGTAGTATTATTGGCTATACTGTCAGCCAAACAGTAAACATTAAAGTACGAGACTTCACTAAAATTGGCGAGATTATTGCGATGGCCGGTAGTTCTGGATCAAACAGTGTGTCTGGACCGTATTTTTCCATTGATGACCTTGATCAATATAAAACTGAAGCTAGAGAAAAAGCAATTATTGAAGCTAGAGAAAAAGCTAAGATACTAGCTAAGGATTTAGGCATATCGCTGGGGCCGATTGTTAATTTTTCTGAAAGCGAGCCATATTTATATCCGATTTATGATCAGTCAATGAATTATAGTCGGGCTGATGGCATCGGTGGTGGCAAAGTGGCGCCTGATATTCAAGCCGGTAGTGATGAAATCAGTGTGACAGTTTATCTTAGTTACGAAATTTGGTAGGTAATAGTTAATTAGTTATTAGTTTTTAGTTGCTTAGGTTTAGTTGTTTAGTTTATCAGTTATAAGTTACTAAGTTTAAATTAATGGGAAAGATAAAAACGATAAAAGCGCGGGAGATTTTGGACTCACGCGGTAATCCGACCATTGAAGTGGAGGTGGTTTTGGCTAGCGGGTTAAAGGTTTGGGCTAGTGTGCCAAGTGGCGCTTCCACTGGCGTTCATGAGGTTTTGGAGCTTCGTGATGGCGATAAAGATCGTTATGGGGGTAAAGGAGTACTCCAAGCGGTAAAAAACGTCAATCAGAAAATTGCACCCAAGCTAATTGGCATGAGTCCCAATGACCAAACTAAGATTGATAAATTGATGATTGATTTGGATGGCACCGAAAATAAATCAAAATTGGGCGCCAACGCGATTTTGGGCGTGTCATTAGCAGTGGCACGGGTGGCAGCTTTGGACAGCAATAAGCCACTTTACGCTTATTTGCGGAAGAAATATTTTTCAGCGCAAAAGCGGTGGTCATTTCCGGTGCCAATGATGAATATTCTAAATGGTGGCGTTCATGCGGGCTGGTCCATTGATGTTCAGGAATTTATGATCACACCCCAACAGAAGAATATTAAAGAAGCCGTGCGTTGTGGCTCAGAAATATTCCAGATCTTAAAGAAAATATTGGCTACTATGAAATATCCTGTCACAGTCGGTGATGAAGGTGGTTTTGCGCCAAAATTGTCAGGCAATGAGCGGGCCTTAGAGCTAATGACTCAAGCGGTGCAAAAATCCGGTTATATACTCAAGCAAGATGTTAAATTTGCGATTGATATTGCCGCATCAGAGTTTTATCAGACCGGTAAGTATAATATGAAAGCGGACAATAAAATTAGAACCTCAAATGAGATGACTGCTATGTGCGCGTTGTGGATAAAGAAGTATCCGATTGAGTTAATTGAAGATGGACTATCAGAAGATGATTGGTCGGGTTGGAATAAAATGACCAGTCGGCTAGGCAAAAAGATTACATTAGTCGGCGATGATTTGTTTGTGACAAATATTAAAAGATTGAAGCGGGGGATTAATGAGGGCATTGCCAATGCGATTTTGATTAAATTAAATCAAATCGGTACTTTGACCGAAACTATTGACTGCATAAAGTTGGCCCAGAAGCATAAGTACAAGTTGGCGATTTCACATCGGAGCGGTGAAACATCTGATGATTTTATCGCTGATTTGGCAGTGGCATCCGGCGCCGAATATATCAAGACCGGCTCGATGTCGCGCGGTGAGCGAGTGGTCAAATACAATCGGCTGATGGAAATATACGACGAGCTTCGCTCTAGTAAAAAGTAGAAAGTAGAAAGTTATAAAGTTAAAAAGTTTTATGAGTAATCTTCATTATTTAAATACAAAATTATGTCAGACAAAAAGAATAAATTATTAGGTTAGGTTGTTTTTTTATTGTTGGTTTAGTGGTGTATTTTATAATGTGGGTGGTATTTTTTATGTATTCGTTTTCTTCTGGTTTAATAGGTTATTTAGATAATTATTTTATTTGATCTATAATTATTTTTATTGTTTTATTTTTTATTTCTTCTCTTGTCACAATGATACCAATGTCGTTATTTTTCTCTAATAAAAAGAAAAGTGTGTTTTGATTGAGACCTTTAATTCTATTTATTTTTTCACCATATATTATTTATTACTTTCCTTCCTTTATGCACGTTTTTTTTACCATTCTCTTAAAAATAAATTGAAAATTTTATTAGCTTTTTAATAATTTATGACATTAAAAAAGAAAAATAAACGTAAAAAAGAAATGAAAGTAGTTTTGTTGATATTAGACGGCTGGGGACTGGGCAAAAACGACCGAAGTAATCCGATCATTGATGCCAAGACACCATATATTAATTCTTTGTATCAGAAATATCCTTGGATCAAGCTCTGCGCTTCCGGTCGATGCGTCGGCTTGCCACCGGATCAAGTGGGTAATTCGGAAGCTGGCCACATTAATATCGGCGCCGGCCGGGTGGTTGATCAAGATGTGATTGCTATTTCAAAGCAAATTAATACCGGAGAATTTTTTAAAAACCCGGCTTTTTTGGCTGGTATTAATCACACCAAAAAGAACAAATCAAACCTTCATATCATGGGTTTGCTATCAAATGGTCAGAGTCCTCATGCTGATCCTGATCATTTACTGGCGCTACTGATGCTGGCTCGAAAAGAAAAGGTCAAGCATGTCTATTTGCATTTATTCACTGACGGCCGTGACTCTCCGCCTCGTTCTTCTCTTAAATCCATTTTGGCGTTAGAAAGATATTTAAAACCCAATGAGGTTATTGCGACGGTGATGGGTCGGTTTTATGCCATGGATCGGAAAAAGGATTGGAATCGGACCGAGTGGGCGTATGAAGCGATGTTGTCCGGCTTGGGACATGAAGCTAATAGTCCACAGGAAGGGATTACCAGAGCTTATAACGCCAATATCACTGATGAATTTATTGAGCCGATTATTTTATATCATAAAGGCAGAATGGTGCCACGGATAGAAGATAATGACACAATTCTTTTTTTTAACTTACGGTCTGATCGGGCGCGTCAGCTGGCCAAGCCGTTTGTCCAAAAGGATTTTAACCAGATGAACCCCAAAGCTAACCAGCGAAAAAAGGTTTTAAAAAATATTGTTTTTGCCGCCATGACTGATTTTGGACCAGATTTGGATGGGATTTTAACAGCTTTTCCGTCGGATAATTTGACCAACACTTTGCCGATGATGTTGGCTAGTAAAAAACAGCTTTATGTGGCAGAAAAAGAAAAATATGCTCATGTCACTTACTTTTTTAACGGCGGTTATGATCGGCCGATTGCCGGTGAGAAAAGGGTTCTTGTACTATCACCGGAGGTAAAATCCTATGACGAGACTCCAGCGATGTCAACCGCCCAGATTACTCGAAAAGTTGTTAGTGGTTTGAAAACCAATGATTTTATTTGTGTAAATTTTGCCTGTCCTGATATGGTCGCTCACACTGGTAATTTTAAAGCGGGTATAAAAGCGGCTGAAGCGACAGATAAATATACCAAAAAAATTGCTCAAGCGGTTTTAAGGAGTAATGGCGTCTTGATGATCACGGCCGATCATGGTAATTTGGAATACATGCTTAATCTCAAAACGGATGAGATAATAACATCTCACACTAATAATCAAGTGCCGTTTATCGTCATTAGCAAAAAATATGCCAAGGATTATAAATTAAAAAGCGGGGGATATTTGGGTGATATTGCGCCGACGATTTTGAAATTATTTGAGATTGATCAGCCAAAAGAGATGACAAGGAAATCTTTGATATAGAATAATTAGTAACTGGTAATTAGTAAAAAGTAAGAAAATATAAGAAAATTTCTAATTCATCTAATTTATAATTCACCTAATAAAAATTAAAATTACAAAAATCAAGGTACAAATATTTGTAGATTTGCGGTAGATAAAATATTTGTAAATTTGTAGGAGGATTTGTAAATATATAAACTATGTCAAACAAAAGACCAAAACCAGTTGTATTAATTATTCTTGACGGATGGGGCGTCGCACCGCCTTCGCGTGGTAATGCCATTGCCATGGCTAAAATCCCGACGATTAATAATCTGATCAAGACTTATCCAAGTATGACGCTTCAAGCGTCAGGCGAAGCTGTCGGTTTGTCTTGGGGTGAAATCGGCAATTCTGAAGTTGGTCATTTAAATTTGGGATCAGGTAAACTGGTCTATCAGAATTTGCCGAAGATTAACAAATCTATTACTGATGGTAGTTTTTTTGAGAATGAAAAATTCCTAGCTGCTATTAGTCACGCCAAAAAGAATAAAAAAGCTTTACATCTTATGGGTTTGGCGTCATCTGGTGGTGTCCATAGCTCAATGGATCATTTGTCTGCACTATTAGAGCTTTGCGCCAAAGAGAAATTTAAAAATGTTTTCATTCATGCATTTCTGGATGGTCGGGATATGCCTTATAATTCTGGTATTGATTTTATTGAAGAGATTCAGACCCAGATAGCTAAGAGCAAGATTGGTAAAATTACTACTATATCTGGTCGCTTTTATGCGATGGATAGAGATAATCATTGGGAGCGAACAGTTTTGGCTTATAATGCCATAGTAAAAGGCGAATCTCCAAATTTGGAGACCGATCCAGTTGAAGCGGTTAAAAAATCTTATAACAAAAAGATTTATGATGAAGAATTTTTGCCGGCGGTCATTGTCAAAGGCAAAAAATCGATCGCGACTGTTCAATCTGGCGATGCGGTGATTTTTTTCAATTTTAGATCTGATCGAGCGCGCCAGATGACTAAAGCTTTTGCTTTGCCTGGTTTTGAAAAGTTTCCTCGGGAATATATCCGAGATTTGTATTTTGTTACTATGACTGAATATGAGAAAGATTTGCCGGTTGAAATCGCTTTTCCGCCAGAGATTATTGTTGAGCCACTGGCAAAAGTAATCGCTGATGCAGGCTTAAAGCAACTTCATGTCGCAGAAACCGAGAAGTATGCCCATGTCACTTTCTTTTTTAACGGTGGCAAGGAAGATGAATTTGAGGGTGAGGAAAGGATTTTAGTACCATCACCAAGAGTATCGTCTTATAGCGAAAAACCGGAAATGTCCGCCAAAGATGTGACTCAAAAGACAATTAAAGAAATTATGGCCGATAAGTTTGATTTTATAGTTTTGAATTATGCCAAT
>CAYLUK010000022.1:3256-14937 GCA_964386875.1 uncultured Gammaproteobacteria bacterium | reverse complement strand
CCCAATCCCAGCCACAAATTCAAAATTACCGCCACAATCATCGCCGGAATTGTCACTAAGTCCAAAATCAAATACCAACGAAAATCATAAACAAATATTATAATTAAAAAACAAACAAAAATTAAATTTCTCGCCCAAAGCAAAATTATATTAAAATTATAAAAAGAAATCGCCGGAGAAATCCAGCCAAAAATATTGTAGGTGACAAGGACAAATAAGACCGCGGCCGCTAGCTCAACCAGTGGATATTGCCAAGATATCGGCTTGTGGCAATACCGGCATTTGCCACGAGACATGATAAAACTGACAAGCGGAATTAAGTCTCGGACTTTGAGCTGTTGCTGACAGCTGGAACACGCTGATCGGGAGTTTACTATTTTTTTGCCGTTGTTTAATCTGATAATGACGACATTAAGAAAGCTGCCGACGATAAGGCCGAGGATGAATATTAGTATGTAAAACATATTTTAAAAATTTCTAATTCATCTAATAAAAATTATAAATTAAAAGCTGTTTCTGTTGGATTTATTTATTATTCTTAATGTCTATTCACTCTTCTATGTCAGATGTCTTTTTACTTTATTCTTTAGAAATTTTATTAGAAATTAGGTGAATTAGAAATTTATTACTTCTTAATTACCTACTTCTTGATTATTTACTTTGTTATTCCCTCTCTCGTCAAAACATACGCGCCTGAAGGCAGACCACCGATACCGGTCTCAAAGGCGAAAGAAACAGAAAAATTATCAAGGGACAGGTAGTTTACCACATACTGATAACTGCCGAAATTAATGGGATCAATAATATTACTGACATTTAATGTCCGGTCGCCCTTGCCCTGGCAAAAATTAATCAAGGTCTTGCTGTCATCACCGCTTAAACATTCCGGCACTTCAAAGGTGTTGTAATGATAATAATAATTAATCAGCTCGGCTTCCAAATTTTTCATATCAGCCAAGCGTTCATAGTCGCGGGACTTGGCACTGCTATATATTGACCACCACGCCAAAAGACTTATGGCAATCGCCAAAAGCAGGATATAAACGATGAATTTGAAGCGAGTTCTGTCTAGCATGGGACTTGAGAAATTATGATGTAAATGTCTATATTATAACACAGAAACAGATAAAAGTAATCAGTAACTCGTAACTGATAACTAGTAATTATTGTGAAGACATTTTGAAGATATTCTTTGACACGGGATTTTTATCCGCCTCTGGCGGAGCCATGCTCCCTCCGGTCCCTCGCAATGACGATCCTAATCGTCATCCTGAAGGAACGACCGGAGGGAGTGACTGTGGAGATCCCGTGGGTTTAAAATGGGATTTTTGAAAATATCTTACTTCGACGGGATTGCTTCGTCGCCTTGAGGCTCCTCGCAATGACAGTGCGTATAAAAAACAAAAAATCCCCTGACCCGAGAGTCAAGGGGATTTTATTACAATTTTACAAGTTAATTACAGCTACCAGTAGTCAACTGAGCGCCAGTGGTAAAACTATTTAGACCAGCGGACACATTACCAGCTCCGCTCTCAAGAAAAAAACAGATTTGATAATCACCGGTTTCGGCAGCTGCAGTTCCGTCCGCCTGTGAAATAGAATAATCACATTCAGTTGCAGATACATCAGTGCAGGCCGCTGTTCCGGTTGGATCGGCAAAACTGCTAAATTGTGAAACAGCGCCCGGTCCGGTACAGGTGCTAAGTAGGGCATCTGCGCCAACACAAGTGTCCAAAGCCACACTACCGGAAGTCGCTTCCATTTCCAACAAAGTGGCAAGCTGTCTGACATCAGAAACACGCTGAGCATCTCTGGCTTTTTCACGAGCGCCATTTAATGACACCACTGCCAAAGATGACAATAAGCCAATGATAGCAATAACCACCAGAAGTTCAATTAATGTAAAACCTTTTCTTCTTTGCATAATAATTTAATTATTTTTTTAACGAAATTTTTTCCACTCGAGTGGATTAAATGATGAGGAAAAGTCGACCTTTTTCCCGCTTAAATTAACCAGTAATTCAGAGCGGGTGAGAAAATTTTATCCACATCTATTACATCTTAATTATAGCATAAAAACGCCTAACATAAAACACATACGCTGTTATGAAGACATTTTGGAGAAACTCGGTAAACCCCCTTCCAACCATCCCCTTGGTAAGGGAAAGAATTTTAAAGAAATTTTTTAAATCGCCGAAGACATTTGCCACATTGGCAGTAGAACAGCGGCGATAAAGATACCGACTGCCACGCCCAGTATTATCATAATAATCGGCTCAATAATTACCGCCAAATTATTGACACTTTTTTCCACTTCACGAGTATAGAAAGCAGTTAATTTCTCCAGAACCTCGCTTAGTCGGCCGGTTTCCTCGCCTACGCTCATCAGCTGTGAAACCGGCAGTGGGATAAATTCAGCCGCGATTAAAAAACTGTCAGCAATCTGGTTGCCCTCATCCACATCTTTAATGGTCTGATCTAAGATTTCCTCATAAACCCGGTTGCCGACCACATCTTTTACCACTGACAAAGCTCGAGAAACCGGCACCCCACCCTTGAGCAGGGTAGCCAAACTCCGAGTAATAGTCACCAGATGAATTTGCTGAAAGATGACGCCAAAAGTCGGAATCTTTAATTTTAGCCAATCAAACAGGGACCGACCCGCCGTCTTAAAATAATAAACACCAGAAACTGTAAGCCCGACCACAATGACAAGAATTTGCCACCAAAAATGTGATATAAAACCAGTGACAGTAATGAAAAATCTGGTAATCAGCGGGAGTTCGGCGCCTGATTCCTCTAACACAGCTGTCATCTTGGGCATTACAAACACCACAATTATAAACCCGACTACCACCAAGCTGAACAAAATAAAACCCGGATAAATCATCGCCGCCCTCACCTTGCTCTGAAGATCATAATCCTTTTCTTTTTGGTCAGCTAGATAATTCAACACTTCACTTAGCCGTCCGGAAGTTTCACCCGAAGCGATCATATTGACATAAAAATTACTGAACACATCAGGAAAATTGCCCATCACTTCCGACATTTTCGCTCCGCCTTCCACCTCATCAGCCAGATTGGCGACCACCGCTTTCAGATAACGATTACCGCTTTGTTTGACCAGTATTCTAAGAGCTTTGACAATCGGCAAATCAGAATCCACCATCACTGACAACTGTCGAAAAAATATCACCAAATCCTTGGTCTTGACCGAGTTAAAAAGCACCAAATTAAAATTTTTAAAAGCGGCCGCATCTTTCTGACGGATTTCTGTGACGGATAATTTCTTCTCGGACAATAGATTGGCGACCGCGTCTTCGCTCACGGCGTCCACCATCCCCTCAATTATCCTGCCTCTTTTGTCCCGAGCTTTGTAAATGTAAATTGCCATAGTATAAAAAAATTTCTAACTCATCTAATTTCTAATTCACCTAATAAAAATCAAAAATTATAAGTTGTTATTTTCAGTTTTCTTTGCATTTTTGATAATAGTAGTAAATATTAGATTTAATTCGTGTGCTTCTTTCCAGAGTTTGCGTCCTTCAGAAGAATATTCTGGGCATGCTGTTGATGCCATCCGGATGAAATGCTTTGCTTCTTTGGCTTCTTTGTTAGCTATAGCCATTTTATGAATAAAATCTTTATTGCTTTCAGCACAATCAGCTTCACAATAATTAGCACCTATCGCCGTTGCTGAAGCAATTAATTGAGGGATAATACGTTTTGTAATTTCATTTATTTGAAGATTTTTTGCAAATAATATGGTATTCTCGCCAAACTTGGCTGTTCGTTCCTCCAGATCATATGTCCTTTTACTTTCCTCCTTGGACATTTTATTAGAAATTAGGTGAATTAGGTGAATTAGAAATTTATATATTATTTTATAAGATTTTCAAACAATTTCTTGTTAGCCGTATTGTCCATGGCATCGCTAATAGCAATCTTTCGCGCTTGAACCAGCTTGGCCAGCTGATTATCAAATGATATCATCCCCTCTTTCCTTGAGGTTTGAATGATGTTGTCAATTTGGGCAATATTACCACTCATAATAATGGATCTGATTGCATCATTGACAATCATCACTTCGCCAATCACTTCCACACCACCACCGATTTTTGGCACTATTTTCTGACACACAACGGCAAAAAGAGAATTGGCCAATAAATCTCTAACCCGACTCAAATCAAGACTAGTGAAGCTATTTAATATCCTGGAAACCGTATTTGACGCCGAGGTGGCGCTGACCGTAGTCAGCACTAATGCCCCGCCACCGGCAATCTCTAATACTTCAGGGATTACCATCGGACCATCTATCTCTTCCAGACACAAAACATCACCATCTTCTTCCTGAAAATACTTCACCGCTTCTGAATATGAATTAACATCGCGACCGATTTCTCGCTGTTCAATAATGCTTTTTTTGTTGATAAACAAATATTCAATCGGGTCCTCAATAGTGATAATATACTTCTTCTGCTGTTGGTTGATTTCCTCAATCATAGCAGCAATGGTCGTTGACCGACCGGAGCCAAATGCGCCAGAGATTATCACTAGCCCTTTTTCTGTCCGACTCAAGTCTTTCAAAATCGGATTAAGCCCCAAAGAATCAATCGTCGGCACGATGGCCGGAATATATCTCAAAGTGGATGACAAATATCCTCGTTGATAATACAAATTTATTTTAAATCTCAACTGCTTGTCAAAATTGTGGGTCAACACCACTTCCCGATCTTCATGAAGACTTTTCTGTTGTTGTTCATTAAGCAACGATTCAGTCCAAGTATCCATAAATTCTTGAGTGATAATTTCATGATTATCCAAATATACCAATTCCCCATTGAGTCGCAAAACCGGATTATTGCCGACTGACAAATGCAAATCTACCGCTCCCCTTTTTATGGCGTCGGTGATAATATTTTTAATTAGCAAAGACTGGCTGGTCTGCATGAGCTATTTCACTAATTTCTTAATCTTGGCGACTACTTCCGACGGCATAAAATGCGCTTTAATCAAATAATCATCAGCGCCCAACTTGAGTCCCTTATCAACATCGGCTTTCTGGCTTAAATTGGTGAGCAAAATAACCGGAACATCCAGCAACTTTTTATCCTGTTTCAGACCCGCTAAAACATTAAAGCCATTTAACTTCGGCAAGATTAAATCCAAAAGTACGATATCAGGCAAATTCTTCTTGGCGAGCTCCAATCCCCTTTCGCCGTCATTTGCCACATAAACTTTAAATCCCTCCAACTCAAATTTGGTCCGATATAAATCGGCAAGAAAAATGTCGTCCTCAACAATCAAAATAGTTATGACTTTATCTTTTTTTGGCATACTGACTTGTTATTTATAAATTAATTTTATTGTTGTTGGGTCGCTCGCATCACTTCTTCAATGGATGTTTCGCCTTTGAGCGCTTTGATTAAGGCATTTTGAATCATACTGACATAATGTTGTTTGGCCAGCTGATCACGAATCTGCTGATAAGTAAAGTCTCGCGAGATTAAATCTTTTAACTCCGGCCCAATCTCTAATATCTCGCAAATCACTGTCCGACCCTTGTAGCCGGTACCACCGCAATTGGCGCAACCCTCCCCGCGATAAAATTTATAATTACCCTTAAACTCACTAAGATACATACTGGGAATGGTGTTAATATCGGCTTCTATCCTTTGCCTAATCTTATCGGTCAGTCCGGCTTCAGCTTTACACTCGGTACAAATCTTCCTCACCAGTCGCTGGGCCATGACCAAGTTCAAAGTTGATGAAAGCAAAAACGGCTCGGCTTTCATATCAACTAATCGAGGGATAGCGCCCCAAGCGTTATTGGTATGCAAGGTGGAAAAGACCAAGTGCCCGGTCAGTCCGGCATGAATGACCAGTTCCACTGTCTGATTGTCACGAATTTCGCCGACCATAATGATGTTGGGATCTTGGCGTAAAATAGACCTAAGACCAACTGCAAAATCAAATTTTATTTCCGGATTAATCTGCGATTGGTTGATGCCATTGATATAATATTCAATCGGATCTTCCAAAGTAGTAATGTTGAAATCTTCCGAATTTAAAATATTCAAAATAGAATACAGTGTGGTAGTCTTGCCACTGCCAGTCGGACCAGTCAAAAGGAATATACCAAACGGCTTTTTGATATTGCGCTCAATAATTTTGATGTGATAATCTTCAAACCCAAGCTCAGCCAAGCTCGGCACGCCGGCTGAAGTGTCCAATATCCTCATTACAATCTTTTCTTTGCTCAAGGTGGGCAAAACCGAAATTCTCAAATCCACTTCCTGGGAATTGATTTCATCCCTAATTCGGCCGTCTTGTGGCAACCTGGTTTCATCCAATTTTAAATTGGCGAGTACCTTAATGCGCGAAACGATTGAATCATACAAATAACCAGGGATAATCAAAGTGGTATGAAGCAGACCATCCACTCGATACCGAACCCGACCATCTCCATTATGAGATGGCTCAATATGGATATCTGATGCGCCGCCATCTATCGCATGCTGGATAATCACCGACACAATCTTGGCCACCGGCGCGGTCTTGACCACTTGTTCCAGCGATTGTTCTTGGTCATTACCCTCACTCAACAGCTCGCCTCGCTGTTCTAATCTTTCTTTGGCCGACTCAATGGCAGTGCCAATCTCCTCTTTGAAACCGGAATACTGCTTATAAGCGCGACTAAAATCACTAGCTGAAATTACATAATACTCCGGCTTTAGTCCTTGGCCGGATGCCAAAAACTCTATCGCTTCATGGGCTTTAAAATTATTTGGATCAACAAGTCCCACTTTAATGACATTTTTCTCACGCGCAAAAATAATCATCTGGTAATTCGTCGCCACCTTTGGCGACAAGAGCTCGAGGACTGCTCGCTCAATAGTTATATCTGACAAGTCAGCTGATTCAATTTGATAGACCTCGCTCTTTAGGACATTAAATGATTGAGGTGTAAATGACTTATCGGCAATTAATAATCCCTCCAAGCTTTGCAAGGTCTTGGCTTGCTTGGCCTTGAGCTCGACTAGCTTTTTCTTGGTGATTAAATTTTTGGATAATAAAAAATTGATTATCTTTTCTTCTGATTTAAGATCAATCATATAAATAATAATATTAGCTAGCTTAAAGACTGCTCTTAGGCAAAAATGGATTACCCCGATTCTCACTTAGCGTCACCTCATCAATCGGCCAATTCCCATATTTACCGCTAATTGAAATAAGATTTAATGTTTCAATAATGTCTTCTTTGGCTTGAACTGATTTATCCGTTGGCAAGCTGACAACCGGTCGGGTCGTCAAATTGGCGAGCTGTTTGGTACTAGTCCAGCTCCAATAAATAAAGCTCAAGATAAGTCCGACAAAAATAATAATTAACGCTATATATCTGATAATTGTACCTTGAATGGATTTTTTCATATCATTTGTTGTCAGGATAATAATAAGTGACGAAATCCACCTGATATGATGAACCGCCAGTTGTCATATCAACTGATTTAATGTCAAAAATCATAATATTTTCCTCAAGTGCCGACAAAAATCGCTTCCAAGCGTCATAGTCCTTGCCAATCAGCGTCGCCTTGACTGCCACCGCTTGCGGACCATTAGTCTCGGCTACCTCGCCACTGCCGGCTTTCACCTCGCTGACATCAACCGTATCCACTTCAAAATCATAAGCGCTAGCCAAATTACTAAACTGAACAATAAATGAAGAAAAATCAAATTCTGGTGGCAGGACTAAGTTTAATAACTCTTTATCACCATTAGAATATTCTACCATCTGACTGATATACTTTTTGAACAAGACTTGTCCGCGCTCCAAACTGGCGATTTCTTCATCCATTTCTACCAATTGGACATAACGCGTCTGCAAATACTCTTTATAGCTGTCAGCGACAACAAACACATAACCGGCTATCAAAATCATTATGATTAAAAAACAAGCAATAAAACCAAAATATTTATCAACCAATATTTTACTTTTGTTTGGTCTGCCACTAGCGATTGATTGGGAATCAGCCAGACCGGTGATTTGTTCGTTTTTATTATCTGCCATAGATGAATTTATAAATTATTGTTTGGAAAAAACACCCTCTGCCAAAACTATTTTAAGTTCAAAAGCAACTCCAATCTTGCCTTCCTGACTGGTAGAGATTATCTTGGCATGATCAACTTTGACCTCGGCCACAAAATCTTTGGCTTGAGACAACGCCACTATCTGCTTGGCCAATGTGTCATAATTGTCAGCTACTGCCGGTAATGATATCAACCCCGACGTATCAGCTGAAAATTTAGTGTAATACACACCGTCAAGAGTATACTTTTCTAAAAACGCCAAAAAATTAGTCCAGTAAATATGGCGATCATAAATATCTTTGACCACATACAAACGCTTTTCAAAAGCAATATTTTGCTGATACTGCTGGCGATAAATACCAAGCTCAGTTTTCAAATTATCAATCTGACTTGACTTGGCGCTGATTTGCGCATCAACTTGTTGTTGGAGATAATCCAGACCAAAGTAAAGTCCGCCAATAATCAGTGACGGGATAATCATCATAATCAGTAGCATTATAATCCGCCACAGCCAGCCATGGTGCTTAATGACCGCCAGCTCTTGCGGAATAAAATCAACATTAATCTTGGCTCGCTCATTCATAGCCGGCATATGGAACTTTGGTGTGTCTTTTTCCTTTTTGGTTGGTGATTTGGCTTGATAATCTTTATAAACTGGGTCAATTTTTGCCGGCGTTGGCTTTGATTTGAATAATGACAAAAATCGTTGCCATAAATGTCGCTTGGGCTTTGGGGGCTTTGGCGCCACCAATTTTGGCGCCTGCTGGTGGCTTTTTGTCTCTTTGACGACTTCCTGACGCGACAAACGCGCATCAACTGACGGCTTTAGCATCGGCTTTGGCGCTTGCACATTAAATCGTGGCGGAGTAAATACTATCGGCTTTGGCTTTCGCTGGCGTCTCTGAAAAAACCTTTGCCAAAAAGATAATCTTGGCTTGGCAATCTTGATTTCAACTGCCTGCGGTCTGATGATCTTGTTCCCACCGGCATAAGATTGAAACTGAGGTTGTGGTCTGAAGCTTGTCTTAATTGGCGAACGAGGCCGGCCAAATAACTTGGGTTTTGGCGCAAATTCCAGCGGTTGTATCTTGGTAGTCATAGCGCCCTTAAAATAAACTTTCTGTTTTTTAGCTGAAGAAAGCAGATCAATTTTAGCGCCAAAATCAGCCGGTCTGGGCATGGCATTAGACATACTAGTCATTGGTCTGTTCTTCTTGACGCCGAAAATTCGCGACCAAATTGATCGCTTCTGTTTGTCACTATCTGATCCGACTGGCTTATCCTTGGCAGGATTGGACAATTCAATTTCAAAAACTTTGGGCTTTTTCGCCTCACGTTTGAGCTCCTTGGCTTCTCTTTGCCTTTGGTCGTTTGGTAATAAGTTTATGTCGGGCATAATCGCTTCGCTAAGCTTAAAGTGAAAAGTTAAAAGTTAAAAGTAATTTATTAGACATTTTATTTCTACGGGATTGCCACGGTCGCTTGAGCTCCCTCGCAATGACAGTGATGTAGAAAAACTTAATTAAGAAAGTAAGAAATTAATTATTAAAGAATTATTTTTTTAATTTTTTACTTTATTATTCTATATCGCGCATGGCCAGACCGATGGCGACTGCAAATTTCGTGCCCAATCGATCTAAAATCGGCTTCAATTCGGTCGGAAATATCACTCTCGCCCATGGATCACCAATATAAGTGTTAATATTTAATACCCTAGATAGATAACCTGACAAATTCCCCAACAGTGAACAGCCACCCGCCAAAACCACCTTTTCAATCTTCTTGTTATGCTGATCCTGATAAAGATTGATAGTGTATTTGATTTCATTTAAAATCGCCGCAAATGACCTCTCAACGGTCTGGGGCAAAGAATTTTCAGCCGTCTGTGAATTTAGCATCATATCCTGCTTGAATTGCTCGGCTCGATCAAGATTGACATTTAAGGTATTGGAAATAGACCGCGTAATCATCATCCCGCCGATTTCAATACTTCTGGTGAGCACCGGAATACCCTTTTCAACCACCATAATACTTGATGTGGTCGCGCCAAGATCAACTACCATAATGACTGATTTGTCATTGCCAATCAACGACCTGATCAAAGCAAAACTTTCCGTTTCCAAGCTCAATAAAGTCAGACCGGTCTGGCTGAAGATATCCATATATTTACGAACCAGATTTTTACTGGCGCCAGTCAATAAAACTTTTAAATTTTTCCGAGATTTGGAAAAAATCTTTTTCAACGAGCCGGCTTGTTGGCCTAAGTCTTCAATCTGAGGTATGCCCTCGCCACTATCAGCCGAGCTTTCATAATTTTCTGACTCGCTAATAATCTTCCAATCCAGAATAATTTCTTCTAGTGGCATCGGAATTATCTTTTTGGCTTCCCAACTAATCGCTGAATCCAGCTCCTTCTTCGGCATTTGGGGCAAATTTAAAATGGCAGTAAAAACCGAAAAATTAGGCAACGCCGCAATCACCTTTTTGGAGCTAATCCGAGACTTCTTATAAATTTCACTAATAGTGGAGACCATTATGGAGACATCACCGACAAAATCGCTACTGCTCCACTCGTCTAATTTTTTCTCAGTAAAGCCATAGGTGACCAGCCGAGGCCGACCCTTATAATTGGCTAGCTCCACCATCTTAATGGATGATGATCCGATATCAACACCAACATAACTTGATTTTGAGGAAAAAATAGACATATGTTTATTGAATAATACGATATTATTGTATAAGTAGCTTTAACTTTTAATATTTGAAAGTGGTGTAAACATGATTGAAAATTTCTAATTCACCTAATTTCTAATTTACCTAATCTAATTTCTACTTCCTAATTAATAGGTGAAATCACGAATCACCGGCAGGCCTTCGCTAAATCCTTCCATCCCCGGTGGCGGATTGGCAATTAGTCGCCCGTCATAGATAATCCGCTCTGACCCTTGGACAATATCTGAATAAGTCCGTCGAAAGTCAAACGCTTTTGCTACCATTAGTCCCAAGGCAGTAAAAGATAAGTCCGACTCACTAGTAAATATTATACCATAGCCGGTTTTATTATACTTAGGATAATCTCTAGTGTCGTTGCAAGACTCATCATCCTCATACTGGCAGATTGCTCCATCTTTACCCAAGACCACAAACGCGCCGACAATATTTTTGACACTTGGATCAATGATCACATCCCCTTTAATTATCCAGCCGACAGATGCGAGCTGATCCAGACTGTCGGGCAGAGATCCGCCATTATAACCAATATTTTTATTTATCATCAAATTACCATTTATCACTATAAGTCCATTGCCTTTCTTGGCTGTTGAAGCATTAACAAAATCAAAATCGGAATCAACCGTCAAATCTCCGTTGCGAAAATACACTTTGCCATCCAAAACTTTGCCATTAATCTGATTTAAATTGTTAATGGCTTCTATTTCATTGCCATATTGATTCCTACCTCCTCCGATATCTGTAATTAAACCGGAATAATTAATCTTGCCCAAAGCATTGCGGTATATCTGACTGGCATTTGAACTGGGAAAATTAATATTGATATCGCTAATAAATTGCTGGTCGCAGTCGCTTGAGGTGAC
>CAYLUK010000022.1:0-3246 GCA_964386875.1 uncultured Gammaproteobacteria bacterium | reverse complement strand
GGCAAAAATGCAATAAGTCGCGTTATTTCCTTGCACTCTGGTCTTCTGCCTGACATCATTGGGGGTGAAAATCACTCCATATTGCGTCTCAAGCCAGGGCTTCTGAATATATGAATTAGCCGAGCTGAAATGCACCCAGCCGGCGCCAATCACCAAATTACTGCCACTGTCTTTCGCCCCATTCCAACCCCAGCCAATCAGTCCGCTGGTGCTCAAATCAACATTTGCCCCATAAATTTCACAACTATTAGGTCGAGTACCGCATTGAATAATATAATTGTCGCCAGTGGTTGGTGTTCTCTCGCAATTTGACCAGCAGTTTGCACAACTACCATTTGGCTCAAAGCTATCTCTAACGCCGGTGCAAAAGACGCCACTGCCACCGGCAACCGGATCGTCGTCGGGAATGTCTAGCGGATGTTGATGATCAGGATCACAATTGGAAGCCGGGTCAATCTCGCCACTCCCAAGGTCTGCGCCAAAACAAGTCTTAGTAAAACAAGTGGCGCAATTTTCATATTCGGTCGGATCGTATTGTAAGCATGGAGCTATGTCAATGCAAACCTCCGGATCGCCGGAACATTGCCTGGTCCAAGACACGCACTTCCGCTCGCAATCATAACAAGCGACACCCATTGAAGAAGTAATTGTCGACCATCCCCGACCCAATTTCAGCTGACCATCATCACCCAAGGACACAACCTTCGCCCAGCCAGTGATTTTGCCACTTGATAGATCGTAGGAAGCGCTCAAACCACCACCGCAAGTGGCGCCAAAACACACCCAACCGACATTTTCCGACCAGCCATAACCGCTGATTTCACCCCCCTGACCGGCAACCACCTTATAATCAACACCACTGATAATACAAGAATCAGGCTCATTTTGCTTATTAAGCAAAAGACAATTGTCAGCATTGAGCGATATCCAACCGTAATTTTCCGTCCAAATCCAGCCCGCCAGCTCATCATCATTAATTTCCGCAGCCGTAGTAGTCTGAAAATGATAAAATAATATACCGGAAATAATCACCAACAAAATTAATAACATCAAAGAACTGAATTTTAATATTTGAAATGACATTTTTATAAAAAATATAAACTAATAATTTCTACCTACTCTTCAATAACTTCTACTACTGCTACGCTACCCTTTATGCAATTAATCGTTATTTTCACTCCTGCAGCGACGGTATTACGACAAGCTGCTCGCCATGAAGTGGCAGATCCAGAATAAGGCTCGTTTCTATATAAACTTCCGTCAATAGTATTATTACAAACAGCTCCGCCATTTAACAAAATATAATCGTTAGAACAAGAACAAATAAGGGTATTATTTGTTTCATTTGAACATATTTTTTGGCTTACTTTATCAATCCCATAAGAACCAGCCGAGACTTTACCGCTCGCATTAATGTTACCGGTTACATCTAATTTATAAGATCCAGGGCCAGATGAACCAACAAACAAAGATCCTTGAATTTTTATTGCGTCATTAGTATCACCGATCCAAATATCTTCTATTGCGCCGGGACTTGATGAATTATAACTCTTGCCATAAATAGCATTGGATAAAACATAAGTTTCGGCTTTGATTGCACGATTAGAATTGATATATTCAGCATTAATATCACCAGCCACATTAAGCTTATAACTTCCCGGACTCTCCGTGCCAATACCGACATTGCCATCTGCTTTAATAATTAAACGTACTTCTGGATTTCTGCTATCTTTCGGCTGAGTCCAAAAACGGAATTCCGAACCGTCACCATCGGGATACCAAGAATAATTAGAACCGACAAAATCATTCACTAATGTATACTGATAATCTCCTCCTACCGGCTGTTTGATGCGTTTGGAATTAATTATTAAACCATTACTTTTGTTGTCATTATTTGGTACAGAGTAAGAAGGTGGATCACCCTCATAATATTCTCCTTCTATGACGACATCTCCTAAATCATTTAAATATCCTGTATCAGCGATCAGTAAATCTCCCACAATATTTAATTTTCCTTTTAAGGTATTATCATCCTTATAATCACCAATTATCACACTATCTGTATTATCAACTAATTTTATTAATCCTTCTTCATCAATCCAACCGCTGGCAACACTTTCTGCCGGCCAAGTAAATACACAATCAGTTTCAATACAAAAACCTTCTGCCCTCACCTTGCCTGCCACTTCTAATTTGCTCGTCGGATTTTCAACTCCAATACCGACATTGCCGGCTCGCGTGATTGAAAATCTATTAGCACCGGTCGTTCCATCAAAACTCCAAATATTAAAAGTATTATTTGAAGATTTATTGGGATAAATCGCCCAATGATCATCGGCACCAGAGCCATATTTAAGCTGAATTTCCGGGTTATTATTTGGATCTATGTCAGTTATTCTCATTCTCGCAATTTTACTATCATTACTGTTAGCTTGGATTTCCAATTTTTCGGCCGGCGTTGCAGTGCCAATACCGACTTGACCGGTTGAATCATCAACATATAAATCACCGTCACCAACATTTAAATCATTATATATTCCCCAATCAGGATAACCTCCAATTTTAACCTGTTTATCACCTTGGGAATATAATCTTAGATTATTATTATTAACATCTATTGCCCAATTTGAGCTTCCACTAGTTCCTTCAAACTCAATTTGTCCACCCTCGGAAGTACTGTTTTGTCTTTTAAATTTAGTGTAATAACCATTTTCACCACTACCTAAAAAAACATTGCCTGCCACTTCTAATTTGCTCGTCGGATTTTCAACTCCAATACCGACATTGCCAGTGTTGGCATTATAAATATTATTGTCGCTTATTACCCAGTCATTATCGTTAATTTCAACATCACCAATACAGCCACTATCGCTACAAATCGTGCCAGAAGCCAAGATATTGCCCGCTACCTGCAATTTTTCAGCCGGCGTTGCAGTGCCAATACCGACATTGCCATTTTCATGAACTTTAAAAATTGAATTAGCACTTTCATCTTCAATATTTAAATATGAATAATGACTAGTCGCGGTATCACGGGAAATATGAAGACCCTCGGTCATCAATGCATCTTTCATATCCACTTCTAACCGAGCATTTGGATTAGTAGTGCCAATGCCGACATTGCCGCTTGGCCGGACCGCCAATATGTGTCCTGACAATACATCAGACCAAATGCCAAAATATTCTCCTCTAATATTGGCTAAAGCGAATCTTCCCTCTGTTCCGACGACATCTTTTGCGTTCAAG
>CAYLUK010000021.1:0-14959 GCA_964386875.1 uncultured Gammaproteobacteria bacterium | reverse complement strand
TATACGTTATTATTGACATATTTTATTTAAGTTGATATTATTAATTAAGAGTGTTGATCATTGATCTATGGCGAGATGAAAAAAAGGAGATAGGACATAATGGAAAAATTATTATTTGTTGAAGTATTGCTTAACCGATTGGCGCCTGATAAGGTATTGTTTTTTTTGAAAGTTTGCGCGCGGGGAGTGGAGTTTCCGTTGGGTAATAGTGAATATTTGAGTCAGCGAGTATTAGTGGTTCCTGACATGATTTTGGCAGTCATTGAAGAAAAAGAAGACAAATTTCGTGTCAAATGGCATGGACCAACCTTTCAGTGTGATAGTAATCGGTCTCGGGAAAAACCAAGATATTCAGAAGATATTGCATTTTATATTGATGTGCCCAAATCAGCCCTTAATGAAGGTCAGGTGGAAAAAATATCACCAAGACGAATAATTAAGATGAAACATCATGTGCCGGCGGTTTTGTTTAATGCCAGGTAGTGAACATTCTATCATTTAGTTTTTGAGCTAGTACCTTTCGAAAAGCGCACACTTGCGCTTTTTTTTGATTAAAGGTCGGAATGACAATATTTCCTCGATAACTATTCCGGCTGTCCTTTTCCGTCACAGAACAGATAAATAGATAGAGGAAGAATTATGAATATATCTTTGTAATGCTATAAGTTATATATAGATATTTTCAAAATAATTATTAATTACTGATTATAAGTTACATTTCTAATTCACCCAAAGTAGGACATTTCTAATTCACCTTTACATTTTGCTCATTGCTCTTGCCAAATCAATAATTATTTGTTAAATTATAATAGATTTCCCCAAGCAAATAGGCGCTTAATATATATGGCGAAAAATCCATTTAAAAACTTTCTTACCCCCGGTCCGCGAGGCAAGCTTCGCTGGGCTATTTTGGGCATTATAATATTATTTGTGGTGGCGTTGATTATTGATGGTTTTGGAGTTCAACATCAATTTATCGCTGGCGTTGACGAGTCGATTAGTGGTGTGTCAGTGGTGAGTGATCTTAAAATCTGGCCTAAAATCGAGCAAAGCCAGATTGATAATAGTAAATCATTGAAATTCAAATCAATCAAAGAAATTGACCTGACTAGTTATGGCTTCCAGTTTAGTTTGGGGCTTGATTTGCTTGGCGGGACCCATCTGATTTATCAAGCTGATGTTTCCGGGATTGAGCCGAGTGAACAAGCTAGTGCTTTGGCTGGTGTTAGAGATGTGATTGAACGGCGAGTCAATGCCTTGGGTGTGTCAGAACCACTGATCCAAACAAATAAGACTGGTAATGATTGGCGAGTGATTGCCGAACTTGCCGGCGTGTATGATGTTAATGAGGCAATCAAAGTGATTGGTGAAACTCCACTACTTGAATTTAAAGAAGAAAATTCGGAAGCTTCACAACTATCTGATGCACAGAAAGATCAAATTAACCAAGCTAACGAAATAGTCAGGCAAAAAGCTCAAGGGGTATTAGATCAAGTCCTTGGCGGAGCTGATTTTAATCAATTGGCCAGTGAATTTTCTGAAGATCCTGGTAGTAAAGACAACGGCGGATTATATACTGGTATTAAGAAGGGTGCATTTGTGCCGGAATATGAAGATGTTTTGTTTAATAAATTAAGTGATAGTGAAGTTTATCCGGAATTAGTCGAGACCCAGTTTGGTTATCATATTATTAAGAAAGAGTCTGAAACTGGTGTTGATGAGGATAGAGCGATTGATACGAGACATATTTTGCTGGCACTTAAAACGCCGGCGGATTTAGGTATTGTGGTGGAATCAGTTTGGAAAAACACTGAGCTTAGTGGTCAACACTTGCAAAAAGCCAGAGTTGAATTTGATCAGAACTCGGGTGTACCACAAGTAGCACTAGAGTTTAATAGCGAAGGCGCAGATTTGTTTGCTGAAATTACCAAGCGAAATACTGGCAAATTGCTGGCGATATTTCTAGATGGCATGGAAATAAGTATTCCGCGGGTCAATGAGCCGATCTTGTCCGGCCAAGCGGTCATTTCTGGCAGTTTTTCAATTACTGATGCCAAGCTTTTGACTCAACGGCTTAATGCTGGCGCCCTGCCCGTGCCAATCAATCTTATTTCGCAGACCACCATTGGTGCTAGCTTGGGTAATGATTCAGTCCAGAAAAGCTTGGTGGCCGGATTTTTTGGTTTCATTTTGGTGGCGATATTTATGATTTTATATTATCGGTTGCCCGGAGTTTTGTCGGTTGTTGCGCTCTTAATTTATACGGTGCTGGTATTGGCAGTATTTAAGCTTATATCAGTCACTTTGACTTTAGCCGGTATTGCCGGATTTATTTTGAGTGTTGGTATGGCGGTTGACGCTAATGTTTTAATATTTGAAAGATTAAAAGAGGAACTGCGAGCGGGCAGAGATTTTGTCAGCGCAGTTGAAGAAGGGTTTCGACGGGCTTGGAGCTCAATTCGTGATTCTAATATATCATCACTTATCACTTGCGCCATATTATTCTGGTTTGGCTCATCAATTATTAAGGGTTTTGCCTTAACACTGGCAATTGGTATTATCCTGTCAATGTTCTCGGCGATTACTGTCACTAGACAATACTTGCGACTGATCGCCAAGTGGAAGATTAGTAAAGTCGGCTGGCTATATGGAGTAAATAAAAAATAAAATGAAATTATCAATAATCCAAAATAGAAAATATTTTTATATCTTTTCCGGAGCATTACTTCTGATCAGTGTTTTAAGTTTGATTGCTTGGGGACTTAATCCAGGGATTGATTTTACTGGTGGTAGTTTGCTTGAAGTGAAGTTTAATGTGGATAGACCAGATATTATTGAGGCCAAAGAAAGTTTGGCACAGCTGGATCTGGGTGATATCAAAATCCAACCAGCCGGCGACACTAATATGATTTTACGCTTTCGTGATGTCGATGAAGATACTCATCAGCAGATTTTAACGACCTTAAAAGATGCATTTAGACAAGAAAGTGACGTTAATGTTACAACTACTGGCGATGATGAGGTTTTGGCGGTGATTGTGGCTGACCCATTAATTGAGGAGAGGTTTGAATCAATTGGTCCAATAATCGGTGAGGAGCTCAAACATAAGGCTTGGATTGCAATTCTAATGGCAGTGATGATGATTATTGCCTATATTGCTTATGCTTTTCGGAAAGTGTCAAAGCCGGTCGCTTCTTGGAAATTTGGCGTAGCCGCAATTTTGGCCTTGGTTCATGATATTGTGATCGTCACTGGACTATTTTCTATTCTGGGACATTTTCTCGGTGTGGAGGTAGATAGTTTGTTTATCACGGCGTTACTAACGATCTTGGGATTTTCCGTCCATGATACGATTGTGGTGTTTGATCGGACTAGGGAAAATTTGGCCAAGCATTACAGTGGTGACTTTGAACAAGTGGTCAATGATAGCGTCAATCAGACTATTAGCCGATCTATTAATACTTCATTTACCACTTTATTGGTTTTATTGACTTTGTATTTTTTTGGTGGCGCCACAATTTCTAATTTTGTGTTGGCTTTAATTGCCGGGGTGGTGATTGGTACTTATTCGTCAATTTTCGTGGCTAGTCCAGTGATTGTGAGTTGGAATAGTCTGACGAGGAAGTTGAAAAGTAGGTAAATAGTAATCAGTAATCAGTGAGTAGTAATTGGTAAATATTTATATTTTTTCCTGCAAAAGCAGGATTTTTTTGTTTTTTATAAATAATTTAAATTTCATTACTAGATTTTTTGAACTCGACCGCCTTTTATTTGCTTGATTTTAGTTGACGGTTTCAAACAATAAAATTTTTTTTGTCATAAACGATGGCAAAATTATTCGTCTTCGTCTTAGTTTTGTGGCTAAATTTTTCAGGGCTGCACCATTTTGAAGACATCTGGAAGATATTTATTTGGACACTTTTGGACACTTTTGGTTGACAGGGTTTGGTGTTTGTGGTAGTTTGGTGATATGTACTTTGACAAAAAAGGAGATAATAGATGACAAATCAAGAAATATCAAGAATTATTAGCATGGCTGGGCCATATCCGGTTGATATAAAACCGCCGGTCAGAAGTTTGCAAAACAGACGAGCATTGATGTTTGAGCGGTCTGGATATGTGGAGGCGATTGTGCCAGTTCAACCAAAGCAAAGATCAAGAGGATTCTACCTTGGCGATGATGGTAATTGTCATCTGGATGTCTTGATCTAAGGAGATGAAACTATGTTCAGTCTACGAAATCAAATGCCGCAGTTGACACGGGTAGCAGTTATCGGGACAACGCTCATAATACTCTTGGTCGTAGTTTTAGGAGCTAGTTCGGTGATGTTTTTGCTAATTGGCCGATATGTCATGTTTACATTAACTATTCTTTTATTTGTTATTGATCTTATTTTCTTGGCTGTCTGGATTCACGTCTTTAGGCGATTACTCAACGAAAATGAAGATAAAAATGAGGACAAGCTATGCGAAAGCTAAAGGTGTATTGGTGGTCAGATTTTCAGTCATTTAAGCCACTTCCAAGGGAGGTGGTTTTTTTATTTTCTTATTAAAGCCACTCAAAGCGGCTAGTCAAAATTTCTCTACAGGGTTTGACAAAAGTAATTATTTTTGATATAATAAAGTTGAAATCAAGAAAATCGTGTTTATTTAGTTAATTTTAGCTAAGTATCTATATTATTGGATATTTAAATTTTGAATTTCTTTCGAATTTTTAATTTAGGATTTCGAATTTTGTAAAATATATGTCAATTTTAGATCAAGTTAGAAAAAATCAACTCCAAGACAGTTTGGCAGGATTTAATCCAATGGAAACCCTGAATGTTTTGTTTTCCCGCTTGACTAATAAAGAACAGGATGTAGTCAAAAAGCGCTATGGTCTAGGATTGGACAGAAAATACACTCTAGAAGAGATTGGCCAGAGTTATGGCATTACCAGAGAACGAGTTAGGCAAATTGAAAATTTAAGCATTAAAAAGCTTAAAGAGCTTAAGGAGTTAAAGGAAGATATCTACAGCGCCGAGAAAGTGGTGGCCCATCTATTGGAGCAATATGGCGGTGTAATGGAGGAGAGCTTTTTATTGGAAAATGTTTTGAATTATCTTGATACTCAAATTGATATTGAAAATGCGCTTCTATTTTTGGCAGAACACATTTTTTCTGATAATATTAATAAAGTAAAGCAAGATCGGGAATTCAACAACCTATGGAAAATAAACTCGACTGATTCTGATATTTTAAAAGAGGTTATCAGTGAAATGGTCAAATTAATTGAAAGTAACAGCCAGCCAATTAAACTGAAAGATTTATTGGATCAATTTAAGAAATCAGAGTATTTTCAAAATCATAAAGAAAGATTTTTGTCTGCCACTACTTTTTTGGAAGCTGGTGATGAAGATATTGATAAAGTACTGGAGAGCTATCTTCGGGCGAGCCGTAAAATCAAGCAGGATTTATTTAATGAGTGGGGACTGGTCACTTGGGGTAGAGTTGAGCCAAAGAAAATTAATGATAAGATTTATATTGTCTTGAAGAAATCTGGCGAGCCACTTCATTTTACTGAAATCGCCAATAAGATTAATGAATTAAAATTTGACGAGAAAATTGCTTATCCGCCGACAGTTCATAATGAATTAATTCTTGATGGAAAATATGTGTTGGTTGGCCGAGGTATTTATGCGCTTAATGAATGGGGCTACAAACCAGGTAATGTCGCTAATGTGGTTGAAGATATCTTGAAGGAATCTGGACCATTGACTAAGGAAGAGTTAATTACCAAAGTGCTGGAAAAGAGAAACGTCAAAAAATCTACGGTTTATTTATCACTCATGAATAATCCCCAAATCAGACGGATTAACGGCAAATACACTTATGCTGACGAACCAGAAGCAAATGACACGGAAATAGAAAAGGTTGCGGTCACAACTGAATAATATTATTAGTTTTTGATAGCTGTCAATTATCAATTGATCATTGATAGTCATTAGCAACTAAATCAGCACTATTAATGGATGGTGCTATTCTCAAGGTGACAAATTATGACCATTGAAATAGGTAGTATAAATTGGGACGGAATATTTCAGAGCTTTCTTGCTTTTAGTTCACATGACCCATTAACTATTGGCATTCAGCTGTTTCTTAAAGGTGGCTGGATAGTTTTTTTAATTGTTCTGATTTATGGTTTGTATACTGTCTGGCTTGATTATCGCCAAGGTCAATTTGCCCATAAGTGGGAACATGTATTACTGGCGATTGATATCCCAAAAAACAATGAACAAACCCCCAAGGCCGTAGAAAATATCTTTGTCGCCTTGTCTGGAATATACACTAAGGGAAATTTGGTTGATCGTTATTGGAAAGGCAAAGTGACAGAGAGTTTTTCTTTTGAAGTAGTAAGTTTGGAAGGGTATATTCAGTTTTTAATCAGAACACCAAAACATTTTCGTGATTTGGTCGAAGCGGCGGTCTATGCCCAGTATCCTGATGCCGAAATTACTGAAGTCGAAGATTATGTGACCGATTATAAAAGTATTCATTTTCCCAATGACACCCACAATCTTTGGGGCACTGAATTTGTGCTGGTTAATGATTATCCTTATGCGATTAGAACTTTTTCTGAATTTGAACATAGTCTGACTCAGACATTTTTAGATCCGATGGCGGATTTGCTTGAGGTGCTTAGTCGGCTTGATCAAGGTGAACAGCTCTGGTTGCAGTTGGTTGTCACACCCCAACCGCCCGGTTGGGGTGAAAAAGCAAAAGCAATTATCAAAGAGAAAATGGGTGAGACATATTCTCCACCGGAAACTGTGCTGGACAAAGCATTGAAGCCGATTGGTTGGATCAGCCAGGGTGTGTCTATAATTATTAATGAATTGACTAGTACGGTACCGGCGGAATCGGCCAAAAAAGAAGAAGATCAATGGCGGATGTTTAGATTGTCACCAGGGGAGCGTAAAGTGTTTGAGGAAATGCAACGTAAATTGTCAAAGCATTCATTCCGAGTGAAATTTCGTATGGTTTATTTGGCTGAAAAAGAAATATTTCAAAAGGGCAAGGGTGTGGCAAGCGTGATTGGGGCGGTTAGTCAGTTTAATGTTGCTGATGCCAATGGCTTTAAGCCCGGACCAAGATCAAAGACTAGCGCTGATTATTTCCGAGTGAAAGCCAGGGTGGCTAATCGGCAAAATAGGATCATGCGATATTTTGCCAGCCGAAATAATTTTTATGGTGATGATGTGACAAATATGTATCTAAATACTGAAGAGCTGGCATCAATTTGGCATTTCCCAGTGATGACGGTCAAAGCGCCGTCAGTTGAGATGATATCATCGCGTAAGGTCGTACCGCCTAGCCGTCTGCCATATGAGGGTGGTCGGCCGATTAGGGAAACATTGCCAGCATCAAAGAAAGCTCCAATAGGTTTGCCAGTTGCAGAGTCAAAATCACCAGTGAATATTTCAGACGTTTCAGAGCTAATTGCGACCAAAAGGGAAGTAAAAATTAGTGACCAAAAAAATGGAGCGCGAGTAATAAAAAAACCGGCGCCACCATCAAATTTACCAACAATTTAAGAATAAGAAATTAAGAAAATAAAAAACTAAAAAATTAAAATATTTATATTAAGTTTTTTTTAATTTATTAATTTATTATTTTTTTATCAAAGATGATTGAAGAACCAAGCAAACAAATAACTCTTTTTGCCGAGACCAACTTTCGTAGTGAGCGGAAGCGTTTTGGCATTAAACGAGATGATCGTCGGCGTCATGTGTATATCATCGGTAAAACCGGTATGGGCAAAACCACCTTGTTAGAAAATATGGTCATTTCTGATATTATTAACGGCGAAGGTTGTTGTTATATTGATCCTCATGGTGACACGGCAGAAAAATTGCTTGATTTCATCCCGTCTGATCGGATCAATGATGTGATATATTTTGATCCGGCCGAGACTGATTTTCCAATTGCGTTTAACATTTTAGAAGCGGTTGATGAGAAGAGCAAGCATTTGATCGCTTCTGGTTTGGTTGGCGTTTTTAAAAAGCAGTTTGCTGATAGTTGGGGTCCTCGATTGGAATATATTTTACGCAATGCGATTTTGGCGCTCTTGGATTATCCAGGTAGTACGCTACTGGGGATTATGAGAATTCTAGTTGATGATATGTTTCGGAAAAAAGTAGTGGACAAGATTAAAGATCCGGTAGTCAAGTCGTTTTGGACTAATGAGTACACCAAGTGGAATGATCGGGTGCTACAAGAAGTCATCTCGCCAATTCAGAATAAGGTGGGACAGTTTTTGTCAAACTTTTTGATTCGTAATATTGTTGGTCAAGTAAAATCAACTATTGATATGCGAGAGATTATTGATGGCAAGAAAATATTGATTTTGAATTTATCCAAAGGTAGAATTGGTGAGGATACAATGCAACTTTTAGGGTCAATGATAGTCACCAAGCTATATCTGGCAGCGATGAGCCGGGTGGATGTCCTTGAGGAAAATCGTAAAGATTTTTTTCTGTATGTTGATGAATTTCAAAATTTTGCGACTGACAGCTTTGCTGATATTTTGTCGGAAGCCAGAAAATATCGGCTTAATTTGACTATTGCTCATCAATTTATCTTGCAGTTGCCGGAGACGGTGGCGGCCGCGGTTTTTGGCAATGTCGGCACAATGATGTGTTTTCGAGTCGGCGCGGCTGATGCGGAAGAATTAGTCAAGGAGTTTACGCCGACTTTTACTGAAGAAGATTTGGTCAACTTGCCGTCTTTTAATATCTATTTGAAATTAATGATTGATGGCATTGCTTCTGATCCGTTTTCCGCCGCCACTTTGCCGCCACTGTTTGACGATATTAGAACGGGCAGTTCAGCTAAGGTAAGAAAGGTGTCTCATGAGCGGTATGCCAACCCTAGAAGTGTGGTGGAAGAAAAAATAAATCGGTGGAGCGGTATGATTTTAAGTGAAAAGGTGATGCAAGTGACATCTGGTGATTCTCGGTCAAGGCCATCACCAACATCTTCAGCTTCAGTTTCATATCAATCCAAAGCGTCGGCAAATCGACCTAAGGCAAAAAAGAAAGAATTTGAAGCAATATGTTCCAATTGTGGCAATAAGACGTTGCTTAATTTCAAGCCGGATGATCGACGGCCAATATTTTGTGATGATTGTTTTACTAAAGTAAAGGATGGTAAAGAGCTGTCTTCGCCCAAGAAGTTTGATTCTCCCAAGCCAGATCTAACGCCAAAACCAGCAGAGATAAAAAAAGATAATACACCAACTCCAGAGCTAAGCTTGTCTGACGCGCTGGGAAAGGCGCCGGTTAATTTTGGCAACAATAGTAAACCAAAAGAAGAAATACGGCGTAATGAAACGCCGGCAAATACAGCTGTTAATAATCAAGGCTTGTCCCCAGGAAAAGTTGTAAAGATGTGATATTAATAAGTGAAAAAGGAACACAATACAAAGCAAATAAAAGTGTTTCTTTTTTTATTAAATTATTATAAAATGATTTTGTAATTATCTTTTTTAAAAATATGTGGATTCTTATTATAAAATCATTTTACCTTGTCTTGCCGGCGTATTTGGCTAATATGGCTCCGGTTGTATTTGCTAAGCTGGGTCTGTTAAAATTCGCTAATCAGCCAATTGATGGCAGTAGAAAAATCAAGGGTGAGTATATTTTTGGTCTGGGTAAAACTTGGCGGGGGATAATAGCGGCTGTTATTTTGGGGGTGGTAGTGACAAGTGTTCAGACAGGGCTATATCAGTATGAGATGTTCAGAAATATTTCTCTTTTTAATTATGAAAAATATTATTTATGGTTTGGAATTTTGGCCGGTCTAGGAGCAATCCTAGGAGATCTTGTTAAAAGTTTTATTAAAAGACGAGTTGGCATTAAGTCGGGTAAGTCGTGGCCAATTTTTGATCAGCTGGATTTCATTGTTGGATTTTTTATTTTTACATATTTTATCGCTCGGCCGTCTATGTTAGTAATAATTGCGGTGATGGTTTTAACGCTAATACTTCATCCGCTCATCAATATTATGGCATATTGGTTGAAAATTAAGAAGGTTTGGTGGTAAACTGCGCGAAACATAAAACGCATAACACATAACGCTATTTATATATTATGGAAAGTACTAGCAATAAAAAGGCGTTGGTAATCATTAATCCGGGGGCAGGATTATCAATCAAACAAAGTGTAATTTCTAATTTGGTATCAGCCAAATTGGAAGGTCTTGGTTTTAAAAAAGAAATTTTTATTTTGGATCGCAATTTTGAAAATCAAATTGCCGATTATGACTTTTTCGGTATGACTTTGGTAGTTGCGGTCGGTGGCGACGGCACAGTCAAAGTGGCAGCTCGGATAATGCTTCAGAATAATATTACTGCGCCCCTAGCAATAATCCCGTTTGGTTCGGCCAATGTGGTGGCGGCATCAGTCGGTATTCCTGTAATGGTGAAGCCAGCTTTAAAATTATTAGATAATTACTCCACCACCAAAATTGATGTCGGTGTGATAAACAATCTTCATTATTTTCTGGTTGGATTTTCAATTGGCTGGGTATCGCTTATCGTCACCAGTACGCCACAAAATTTGAAACGGCGATTTGGCTTTCTAAGTTATTTAATTAAATTTTTATTTAATAAAATAAAGATTAGAAAAATTAAGTTTAAGATTAGCACGCAAAATAAAACTTTCTGGGTCAAAGGCAATAGTTTGATTATCTTTAATGCGTTCAATTATTTCGGACTTAAACCCAAGAAGAAAATAGATATCAGAGACGGCATATTCAACCTTTATGTTTTTACTAATCGTCGGTTTTTAGCTTTGTTTGAAGCGATGTTTTATATGCTGTGGTATCAGCGACCGCCGAGGCATATATTTTCGCTTGATAATAATTATTTTAAAATTAATTTAAACTATGGACTTAAAACTTGTCAGATTGATGGTGACTATATCAAACTGGCGAAAGAAATGGAGATTAAAGTGTTGCCTCGAGCAATTAGCGTAGTTGTGCCAAATAAATAAGTTAGTTATAAAATTTTGTTATTAAATATTAAAAATAAAAAGAAAAAAGTCGTAGTGGCCATGAGCGGGGGAGTGGACTCATCGGTGGCGGCCGCGATATTAAAAAACCAAGGATATGAAGTCATTGGCGTGTTTATGCAGTTTTGGTTTCCGCAAGGCGTGATTTATGGCGAGAATCGATGTTGTAGTTTGGAATCATATCAAGACGCGAGAGCCGTGGCTGATGTTTTAGATATCAAATTGTATAAGTTGAATTTTGGTAATGATTTTAAAAAATTAATCGTTGATAAATTTTTGTCTGAATATAAAAATGGCAGGACGCCAAATCCCTGCGTCGCTTGTAATAAATTCATTAAATTTGATTTGTTGCTTAAAAAAGCGAGAATAATGTTTGACGCGGATTATTTGGCGACGGGACACTATGTCCGCGTTGAGCGGGAAATTCTAAATTCTAAATTCGAAATCCGAAACAAATTCAAAATTCAAAATTTAAAATTTAAATTACTTCGAGGGAAGGATATAAATAAGGATCAGTCATATTTTCTTTATAATTTAAATCAAAAGAGTTTGAAATATTTATTGTTTCCTGTTGGTGATTATACGAAGGACAGGGTGAGAGAGTTGGCGAAGAAATATAAATTGCCGGTTCATAATCGGCCAGACAGTCAGGAAATTTGTTTTGTCGGCAATAGTCATTATGATTTTTTAAAGAAATATTTAAAATTAAAGCCGGGAAACATTGTTGATGGTGATGGCAACCAGTTGGGTAAACATCAAGGCTTGCCATTTTATACTTTAGGGCAGAGAAGTGGCATCGGGTTGTCCGGCGGGCCATGGTATGTGACTGGGTTTAACAATCTTAAAAACACACTTGAAGTGACAAAAGATCAAAAATATTCAGGTATATATCAACGAGAATTAAAGTGTCATAAGGTGAATTGGATAATGGGCGAGCCAAAATTTCCTCTTCAGTGCCAAGCGCAGATTAGGTATCAAAGTAAATCATACTCTTGTGTGGTTAAGAAAGACAAAGCTGGTCTTAAGGTGGAATTTGGCCGACCACAAAGAGCAATTATGGCTGGTCAGTCAATTGTATTTTATAATAATAATGATAAAGTGCTGGGCGGGGGAATAATATGTTAGATTGTAGGAATTAAGAAGTAGGAGGTATGGTTTTGAAGATATTTTTTTGTAAAATTATGGCTGGTGATTTTTGTCTTGTCAATCTTGTTGTTTTATGATTAAATACAAATTAGCACATTTAAACTAAAGAGAGGATTATTGATTTGACATGCACATAGACGCATCTTATGGATGTGTCTTTTTTTCTGATTTGCGTGAATTAAAAACAGATTATTTATATTTTGACCATATAACATCTATTGTGATGTTGTAGAAGGCGTAAAAAGTAGAATAATAAAGGGTAGGAGTAACTGTATTGCCACAATTAATATTTTATATTAAAATTATAATATATTATAATTTATTTTTTGTCTCTTATCTCTTGCTTTCTAACTTTATGACTACCAAAGAACTTAAACAAAAATATTTTGACTATTTTGTGTCCAAAGGTCATCAGCTGATTGACGGCGCTTCTTTGATTCCGGAAAATGATCCTAGTGCGCTCTTTACTACCGCTGGTATGCATCCTTTGGTGCCATATTTGATGGGCGAGAAGCATCCTAGTGGCAATAAGCTGGTTGATGTCCAAAAATGTATTAGAACCGGTGATATTGACGAGGTAGGGGATGATTGGCATTTGACTTTTTTTGAGATGCTGGGCAATTGGTCACTGGGCGACCCCAAAGAGCCAGACGGCGTCGGGGCAGGTTATTTTAAAACAGAAGCAATTAAAATGAGCTTTGAATTTTTGACCAAAGAGCTTGAAATCCCGGTTGAAAAATTGGCAGTTACTTGTTTTGCCGGAGATGATGACGCACCCAAAGACGAAGAGACAGTCAAAGTTTGGCAAGCAGTTGGTATTGCCAAAGAGCGAATTGCTTATTTGGGCAAAGATGACAATTGGTGGCCAGCCGGTGGGAAAATGCCTGGTCCGCAAGGGCCGGATACAGAGATGTTTTATTTTACTGGAACTGATGAGGCGCCAAAGGAATTTAATCCGACTGATAAACGGTGGGTGGAGATTTGGAATGATGTCTTTATGCAATACAGTAAAGCCGATGATGGTTCGTATCAAGAGTTGATCCAGAAAAATGTTGACACTGGTATGGGGCTGGAGCGGACCGTGGCAATTTTAAATAATCAGAAAAGTGTTTATGAAACTGAAAAGCTTTATAATATTTTGCTTCAAATTGCGTCACTCGCTGATATTAATATATCAAATGAAATGTCAGCTGATATTGATAAAAATCAAGAGCGGATGATGAGAATAGTCGCCGACCACTTGCGAGCGGCAACCTTTATATTGGCGGAGGGTGTTGAGCCGTCCAATATTGAGCGGGGTTATGTGTTGCGTCGGTTGATTCGTCGGTCAATTAGGTTTGGCAGTCAGCTTGGAATTAGTGAGTCATTCACTCATAAGGTGGTTGAGGTGGTAATTGCCGAGCATGGGGGATTTTATCGTCAGCTTCGCGAGAAACGAGATTTTATTACTGACCAGATTATTAAAGAAGAAGAAAAGTTTTCCAAAACACTAGAAAAAGGATTGGCTAGATTTGAAAAGTTGGCAAAAGCTGACATATCAGGTATTGATGCCTTCAACCTTTTTGCTACTTATGGCTTTCCAATTGAAATGACTCAAGACTTGGCTGGGGAGCATAATATAAAAGTGGATCGGACTGGGTTTGATCAAGAGTTTAAAAAGCACCAAAATATTTCGCGTCAGGGAGCGGAAAAAAAGTTTAAGGGTGGACTGGCTGACGATAGCAAGGAAACTGCGAGACTTCACACAGCCGCTCATTTACTGTTGGCGGCATTGAGACAAGTTATTGGTGACCAGGTGTTTCAGAAGGGTTCAAATATCACTAGTGAGCGTTTGCGGTTTGATTTTTCCCACTCGGAGAAATTAACTAATAATGAGAAGCAGAAAGTAGAGAATCTAGTCAATGAGCAGATTATCAAGAAAATTCCAGTCACTTGTGAAGAGCTCACACTTGACGAGGCCAAAGCTCAAGGTGCCATGGGCGTGTTTGAGAGTAAGTATGGCGATAAGGTCAAAGTATACACAGTAGAAGGATTTTCCAAGGAGATTTGTGGTGGGCCTCACGCGACAAATACTGGCGAGTTGGGGCAATTTAAGATCCAGAAAGAAGAATCATCAAGCGCCGGTGTACGCCGGATTAAGGCGATTTTGCAGTAGTATTTCGTGTATTTTGTGTCGCAATTTATTTTTTTGTATATTTCTTGACAATTATCTCAATTTAGCATAAAATAATAATGTTGTTGACAAAAATAGCTAATCTGCTATAATAATTTTGACACTTATACACACAAAATTTAGCTTAAATAAGATGAAATTCTGGCTTACCAAAAGTTTCAAATTGGTTGCTATGAATTTTATTTTCTAAACAAAAAAAGCTTAATGTCAAAAAAGGACAATAAAGTCCCTGATTCAAAAGATTTTCTAGAGGTTGACGGCGAAGTAGTTGAACTTTTGCCAGCAGCTAGTTTTAAAGTTCAATTAGAGATTGGACAGGAGATTTTGGCGCATTTATCAGGTAAAATGAGAATGTTTAACATTCGATTGTTACCTGGGGATAAGGTAAAAGTACAGATGACTCCTTATGATTTGACCAGAGGACGGATTACTTATAGATATTAGAAGATATATTGGATTAAAAATGATTTGAGTTGAATAAATATTACATTTATATGATATAGATGAAAATTTCTAATTCACCTAAATTTTAGTTTAGATATGAAAGTAAGATCATCAGTAAAAAAGATTTGCAAGGATTGCCAAGTAA
>CAYLUK010000020.1:0-15150 GCA_964386875.1 uncultured Gammaproteobacteria bacterium | reverse complement strand
CCATTTCATTGGTTATTTTGGACATTTTGGGTAGAAATTTTAACTCCTAGATTATATCGGCTTTATAATATATTTTCAAATAACCCGTCTTTTTTTTCTTCTGTTTTCGTTAGGAAGGGGATAATCTCGTCTGCCTTTTTGCCACTGATCTTATTCATCAGTTTATGTAGTTCTGCCTTTGATGCCTCTCTAATCTCAAATGGACGAAGAATATCTTTGATCGCTTGTGGTGTTTTATAGGCAATCGATTTAGCACATAAGAAGTCTCGCAGTTTTTCTGTTTCATTTAAGTCTTCCATTTCAATGTCTAATTTACGACTGGTGGATTCGTATGTTTGTTCACCCTCGGGAGAGGTTTTCACTAGTCGCCCACGTTCTGGATTTTTCATAGGTATATTTGTTTTAGGATTATGTTGGTATTATAGCTGATTTTAACCAGTAAATACAATTGACAAAATAAGTGATTTTATTTAAAGTGTTGAAGTGATGGTAGAAGATGGTTCTTTGAAAATTTGTTGAGTTTGTTTGTTTGAAACAAATCCATTATCAGGCGAAACAAGCCCGTCAATAAAATTGACGAGGCAAGGAGGAAAAGGCAATGGTATCACCCCAGCTTAATGTCTATAAAGATAAATGGAAAGATTTGCCGTTTACAGGCTTTGGCCATAGTCCAGTTGAGCAAATTAGGCGTCAGAATTGGGAACAATATGCCGTCAATATATTGGATCGTTTTGATAAACGCGAGCCGGAGAATGTGAGCTTGATTGCTGACACTGGAGCGGGCAAGACAGTCATTGCTCATTTGGTGGTCATCGCATCGGGGATGCGAACGCTTTTCTTGGTACCGCAACGAGCGTTGACCTATCAGCATCAAATTTTACTGGACCGAATGTCCGACAGTATGGTTCACACTAGATCAATTACCGGACTTAATAAGCAAATTGACCGAGTCTGGAATGATGACTCTGATCAAATTGTATTTGCCACACCCCATATATTTGTCAATGATCTCAAAAGAGGAATAGTTGATATTAATAGTTTTAAGTTGGTGATTATTGACGAGTTTCATAAAGCGACTGGCGATTATCCTTATGTTTTTGCGGCTGATACGGCTTATCAGGCCGGATTAAAGATTTTGGCTTTGTCAGCTTCGCCGGGCGGTGATCTGGAAAAAGTGGAAACTGTCCATCACAATTGTCACATCAAACATTCGCTTCGAGCCCGGATTGAAACGCCGCCTAAAAGCGAACATTTGGAAGTGGTGCCGATTGGTGACAAGCTTAAACAGGCAGAAGAATATTTTTTGGCTTTATTGTCAGATACGGCAATTGATCTTGAGCTGGGCGGATTTGTGATTGATCGTAGTCGGGTGCTGACAGTCAAGGAGCTCAATAATCTTCACACTTGCATTCAAGGCTGCGAACGTGGGAGTGAATATTATGAAGCGATTTCCGCTTATGCTAAATATATGAAGCTTCGTCATGCTTTCGGTCTAATGATGTCAGAAAGCTATGGCACCTTTTTAAAGTTTGTGGAGAAGCTCAAGAAAGACAAGAGTAATGCGGCCAGGCGGATTTTGAAGTCCAGTGAATTTCACCAGTTAGTTTTAATCGCTGATGCCAACAGTGGCGCTCATCCCAAAGTTAATCGGTTGATGGGCGCGATTTATGGTTTGGCTTCCAAAAATCATAATGCTTTAATCTTTGTCGCTTATAAAGATACCGCTAAATACTTGGCAGAGCTGATCAAACAGGACGGCTTGACGGTTGAAGTGGTGTTTGGCGGTCGTGACAAAGATTTGAAACATCAGCAAGAAGTGATGGACAGGATCAGCCGGCGGGATTTGGATTTTGTCTTGGCGACATCAGTGGTTGAGGAAGGCATCAATGTGCCGGAAGTTGATGCGGTCATTCATTACTCTATGCCGGTAACCGAGGTTTCGCGTCTTCAGCGAAGCGGTCGGACTGGCCGGCTTCAATCCGGTGAAGTGATATACATCGCAATGGATCATTTTTTAGATCGTGGTATGTATTGGGGAACTCGCCAGCGATTACAGCGGATGAGACAGTTGATTGATTCTGATACTGCTTTGGCATCAGACGAAACTAAACAGCCGACATCTAAGTATCGGCATAAAATTGATCAGACTGTGCTTTTGCCGTTTAGGTAAAGAAAGCGAATAGGAGGAAAAAGACATGGGATATATTGGAAACCCTAAAACCAAGGGTAGTGGCATAATTTGTTGCATACCCCAGACAGGAATTTGTCCGCGAGGTTGTGAGGATTGTTTTTTTCAGAGTGGCCGATCATTTCTTGAACCACTGGCTGAGAATTTGCCCAATATGCCGTCAGTAGAAATGACTCGCGGTCGAGTCGTGCGCGTCAATGACGGCAATGACAGTAGTAATCAAAGAGAATTAGTAATTGCCAACACTCAAGATTTTGAGATGAAGTTTTATAACACTTCTTCAACGGAAGGAATTGAAGATTTCGACGCGCCAGTAGTATTGACTGTTAATCCAGCCGGGATGACAGATGATGCATATTTGATAAGTCCGATTCCGCCGAATTTGATGTTTGTCCGGGTTCGGACCAATACATGGAATTTGAATTTAGTTGATGAAGTGGTAGAATATTATTCAAATTATGAAGTGCCAATAGTTTTGACTTTTATGGCGTATTTTGAAGCTGTCATGCTAGATGGGCATCAGAATAATTATGTGTTTCGCCAAAGAACAATGAATTCGTATTGGGCAATTACGACTGCGGCTTGGGCAGGAATTATGTTTGAATATAGGCATAACAAGTGGGTACATTCTTGTGGCAAGATTGAGGGTGAAAAAGGAACGACGGCTTGTCGTCATTGCGGTAATTGTCTGCGGGAATATTTTGCCACCATGGAGCGTTTGCGGGATGATTGTATTTAGAACATTAAGTCAACGAGCTGAATCATCGGCTCGTTTTTTTATTAGGCGGGACAATTAGAAATTTAAAAAACGGCTATTAGCCGTTTTTTTGTGGGTCAGGCACTGTCGGGTCTCATAACCGTACTTGAAGACAAGCAGTATATGATCACGGTACGCGAAAAAATGAATAACATCAAGAAAGTTGCCAAGTTTTACAACTACGACCTCCTCCTAGCCAAAAAGTAAAACGTTGTTGCCTGGTGCCTGTCCGTCTGTAGCATTGTGCGAAGGCGGGTCTGCCCTTGGGGCGAGCTTTGTCACCACTGGACAATGAATTATCTTACATCCGTGCGATTCAAGATTTTAAATCCATCCGTGATGGCTTCACAGAGAAAATCCTCCAACTGACTTTGATCTTCTTTGGTTTGAGCTTTATAAAGATATGTATAGTAAAGTTGTTTTTGTTCTTGGCGAATGATTGCGGGAGCATAGTTTGCGCTGAGCAGCATCGCATTCATTAGCAAACGTCCAACACGGCCGTTGCCATCTCCAAATGGGTGAATCTGTTCAAACTTACTATGCACGCCAGCCGATAAAGAGATAATGTCTTTGATTTTTTCAGTAATACGAGCCATAATCTCTGGGATAAGTTTTGGAACACTCATATAATTCGCTGTTGGCAAATTAACACCGGTAATTCTGACGGCGTGACTACGATAAACACCAGCATCCGGGCGAACGCCACTCATGAGAATGCTGTGGAGTTTAAGCACAAGAGCTTCGTCAACTTTTTTTTTATTAGCAATATGATCAAACAAATAATTCAAAGCCGTCTGATGATTTTTGGCCTCAAGCTGTTCAGTTAAACTTTTATTAGGTAGCGCCACATTATTAAAAAGAATGGCCGCCGTGTCTGGTTCGGTGAGAGTGCTACCTTCAATACTATTGCTATGATAAGTAAGTTTCAAGATAAACTGATCGCGAATGTCAGGATTAGCTAAAATTTCATTCATAACATTTTTGTGCTCGGATGACTTTTGTTGCAGAGCTTGTTTTTTTGCCGTAAGTTGATCGGTCGGAATTACTTTTTGTCCGGTCACTTCCAAAAAGAGCTCATCAATGGAAGCCTGCATTTTTAGTCTGGGACTAGACTTGCCGGTCCACCAGCTGTTAAAAGTGACGAAAGACACACCGAACTTTAGAGCCAGCTTGGTCTGAGTTAGCCCCAACATTTTTTGAATTATCTCCAATTTTTGACGAGTATTCATATGATTAACTTTAGTTTGTAATGGATATCTACTATATTACCAAACTTTATAAAGTTATGCAAAAATGACGTAACTTTATAAAGTTATAAATATGAAAAATCACCAGCACAAAAATAGACAATAAAAAAACTTTACTGGATTGAACCCGCACCATAATATAACTAAAGTTAGAATTACACTTTTTTTACACGCAACAGGCCCCTTCTTATAACTTGGGGTGAGCGACCGGGCTTGAACCGGCAACCACTAGTGCCACAAACTAGTGCTCTACCAATTGAGCTACGCCCACCATAATTTTTAATTTTTTGTTTTTCGTTTTAAACTGCCATTGGTGTCTTTATTGTACCAAGTTAGAACCTATTTCCAAAATCGGTAATGTAATCGCACACGCTTCGCGCGTCCCACCTTTTGGCTTTAAAAAAGCCGTTAAGTTCTGTTCTGGTGCCCCCACCAGGACTCGAACCTGGGACCGTTCGCTTAAGAGGCGACTGCTCTACCGACTGAGCTATAAGGGCATATTTATACTTATTCAAAGCTAATTTTATAAATCATATTTTGTCCGACTTGTGGCCGAAGCGCTCTATCCCGAGTTGACAAAAATTGCTGCCCGCCTAGAGTCGCTAGGCGAGACTGGCGCCAGCTCGCAATTTTTGATGCTCAGCTTCGCCTCGCTTGAGATTCGGCTGGTTTCGCTTCCAACCCGTCTCAACCTAACTAATAGCTTCAACCAAACTGCCCACCTTGCATCGACAAGCGACAGCGAGTCGAGGCGGAAGCTGTAAAGGCAAAATATGCACCCTGTAGGACTCGAACCTACAACCTTCTGGTCCGAAGCCAGATGCTCTATCCAATTGAGCTAAGGGTGCATTTACTACGCTAACATTGAATCTCAAACATAAACACACATAACAAATAAACTAAGTACAAGTATATCACAATTACTTTTAAAAATCAAGGATATTAATCTCCTTAGTATTGACATTTAATACTATTTTTGCTAAGATCTAGCCAGTTATTTACAACTTAAAACCAATCAAAAGTGAAAGGAGACTGTGTCATGATGACGATGTGCATGGAGCAAAGACAGAGGCAAGAGCAATTACAACGGCTCACTCAAGAACAATCACAGCTTATCAAGCAATATTGCTTGCAAGTACGGTTGCAAATGATCGATGATTTATACGGATACAGATATAATCCGGAAGGCGTCTGTCCGGAATGCGACCGACGATTGACACTGCTAGAAATTTTGGACGGATTCAGAGAAGACCCGAACGATTTCTCCACGCTTTGCACCGGCTGTGGCCACAGATTTAATCCCAAAATGGCATTTAAAGATGCTTTTAGTAGCGGGGAACTGCCATTTTATTGCTCTGTCCAGACTTTGGACATGCTTCCCGGCAAAGAATGCTTTGGTCCGGACGAATTTAAGAGAAGCCATCCGGCGATATTTCACTCGGCCAAGTTTCACTTTGGCACCTTAGGACAAGCATTTGCCCAAAAAGGCATCCACTACGGATACGACGAGTCAGTTGACTGGAAGGAAAAAGTCCAACCATTTCTCGGCCGTCTACCGGACACGGTCATTGCCAAGTATGCTAGTGTGTCCGGCCAAGCGGTCAGACGACTTCGTCGTAAATGGTGCATTGTTGCTTTTTGTAAAGGTAGTGTCCTAGCAGAAATTGAAGTTTAAACATCACGCCACTCGCCACCCAACGAAAAACGGGTGGCTTTTTTATAAATTAAATACCCATATCAAGCGTAAAATAACAAGCCAAAAACGAGATTGCCACGTCGCCTTGAGGCTTCTCGCAATGACAATTGGAAACAAGAATGGATCTCGGATCTTCGCTACCGCTTCGCCCGAGATAGCACTTAGTCGTAATAACAATGAAAGTAAAGGAGGATTTTTTATCATTGCAAACAAAAAATCGCCAAGTGATTGACGATTTTTTGTGTGAAATATATTTCTAGTGGAAATTATTCTGTGTTTTCAGCTTCACTTGGACTTGCTTCGACTGGAGCTTCTGGCTCGCTCTCACTTATGGTCAATTCTGCCTCGACTGGAGTTGGAGTCAAATCCTTACCTTTTAAGGTGTCCTTTAAATTTTTACCGGCTTTAAATTTGGCTACTACCACCGAAGGAATAGTAATTTTTTCAGCTGGGTTGCGAGGATTAATACCTTCACGCCCCTTCCTTCGCCTGGCAGAAAATGTGCCAAAGCCAGCAAGAGTGACTTCACCATCATCCTTCAGGGTGCTAATGGTGATACTTACAAAGACATTAATTGCGTCTTCAGCTTGAGATTTGGATATTCCAACCTGTTGGGCAATTTTGTCTGATAGTTCTGCTTTATTCATTCTGCCACCTCCCTTCTTTATGAATTAAGATAATTCTTATTCAGCCTCGACAGCACCCTCTTCAGGAGTCTCTTCAGTTGAAGTTTCTTCAGCTGGAGTTTCAACTTCCTCAACTGGAGTTTCCTCAGTAGATGTCTCTATTGGCTCTTCCTCTGTTGGTTTTGGATCAAGACCCAAAAATTCTCTAAAACCCATACATTTTTATTTATTTATTTTTATTATCTTATCCAACCTTTTTATATTCAAGGTTGATTTATGTTTTGTATCTATTTCTAGATAGACCGCATTGAATTGGACAAGGCCAGTGTCCGGCACATCATGTTTCTTGGAACTCTTGCCTTTTTTCAAAAATAGATTGAAAATCTGATTTTTATCAGCGCCAATGACTGAATCATAATAACCAATCATGCCCGCGTCTGTAATATATCCTGTGCCACCATTTAAAATCCGCTGGTCACAAGTCGGTACATGAGTGTGAGTGCCCAAAACCGCAGCGACTTTGCCATCAAAATATAAGCCAAAAGCATTTTTTTCACTCGTTGCTTCAGCGTGAAAATCCACTAAAATTAGCGATTTCTTATGCTTTTTAATGATCTTAGCTAAAGTTGTAAACGGGTTGTCCACTTCTTCATTGATAAACACCTTTCCTAGTAAGTTTACCACAATTAGCTTAATTTGGCCAATTTTAATTTTAGCAAAACCAACCCCTGATTTCTGGCGAGAATAATTAGCTGGCCGGATTACGATTGGATTCTTTTGATCTAATATATCATCAGTGCCAGCTTTTTTCCAGGCATGATTGCCAGAAGTACAAAAATCAACTCCAGCCAACAATATCTCATCCAGCGTCTTCTGGGTGAAGCCAATACCGTGAGCCAAATTTTCCACGTTGGCAATCACCAAATCGGGCGCATATTGCTTTTTGAGCTGTGGTAAATACTTTATCACGGCCTTGCGACCAATCTTGCCGACAATGTCGCCAAGAAAAATTATTTTGATCATGCGAGTTTCTTTATATTTCTTTGTAACTACCGAGCAAATTCTGTTATCCTTGTTTCTCTGATTACATTGACCTTAATCTCACCTGGATATTTCAAATCAGCTTCAATCTTCTCGGCAATCTCTTTGGCCATCTTGGCAGCTGCCAAATCATCAATACTTTCAGGAATAACGAAGACTCGAACCTCTCGTCCCGCTTGAATGGCATACACCTTGTCTACACCATCAAAACTTTTAGCAATACCCTCCAGCTCTTCCAGACGTTGAAGATAATTCTCATATGAATCTTTCCTAGCCCCCGGTCTAGCGCCTGATATAGCGTCAGCGACTTTAACAATCACACCTTCCAAAGTAGTCGGCTTATCTTCATGGTGTTGGACTACGGCTGAAATGATGTCGTCGCTAATGCCAAACTTTTTACAAATGTCACGACCGATTTCAGTGTGAGTGCCTTGGACTTCATGATCAACAGCTTTACCAATATCATGAAGTAGGCCAGCTTTCTTGGCAATGGAAACATCGGCTCCCAACTCTTGGGCCAACAGCACTGATAAATGCGCTACTTCAATTGAATGATTGAGAATATTCTGGCCATAGCTTGTCCGATATTTGAGTCGTCCCAAAATCTGAACCAACTTTGGATCAAGACCAGTGACACCAACCTCATAAACCATGTTTTCTCCCGCCTTTTTAATATCAAGGGCAATTTCCTGCTTTGCCTCTTTAATCGTCTCCTCAATTCTGGCTGGATGAATCCGGCCGTCAAAAATTAATTTCTCCAAGGCCTTCTTGGCGACCTGACGACGAATTGGAGAAAATGAAGATATAGTAATAGCTTGTGGAGTATCATCAATAATAATCTCTACTCCGGTCAATTGTTCAATTGTTCTGATATTTCTACCTTCTCGACCAATAATTCTACCTTTCATCTCGTCATTGGGCAGATCAACAGTTGATGAAGTCATCTCTTGCGCGTGTGACGAAGCACATCTCTCAATCACGACCGACAGAAGCTCTTTGGCTTTCTTGTCCAAATCTTCAGACGCCTCATGCTCCAACTTATTAATTCTTGACACCAAGTTTTCAGCAATCGACTTCTCAACGTTGTCCATGAGAATTTTCTCGGCTTCCGCTTTAGTCAGGCTGGCAATCTTCTCCAACTTGGCAAATTGCTCTTCTCTAATCTTACTAATCTCCTCCTTAACCTTATTAATCTTATCGGCCTTATCAATTAATTCTTGCTTTTGATTTTCCAATCCCATCAATTTCTGATCAAACAGTGACTCTCGTTTTTCCATTCTAAGCTTGGCCGAGTCAACATCTTTCTTCATCTGCCGAGCATCAATCTTTGATTCTTCTAAAACTTTAATTGCCTTCTCTTGAGCGCTAAGCAAAATTTCTTTCTGTTTGACCCTAGCTTCAGCAATCAGCTTTTCGATTTTGGCTTCAATTGTTCCTTGGCGATTTTTGGCCCATTGTTGCCTGGTAAAATAACCAAAAACAAAGCCAAAAATAAGACATAGGGCTAGTCCGAAATAAATAAATAAATTTGTCATTGTTATTTCTCCTTAAGTAAAGAGAAATTTAGCACACGTAAAAAAGCTGGCTTACTTACAAGCTGGAATAATTAAGTTCTGATTGATTTGATATTGGTATATCAAAGGGAAAATTTTCACGATATTATATAGTTATGCTACAATTTCAGATCTTTTAATAGAATTAATTCCAAAATATGGCTAAATTCCTACTTTTCATTAATTATTTAAGTATCTATATCTTAACAAATATCTGCCTATTAGTCAACAATAAAAAAAACAAGCGAGTTTGACCTGTTTTTTAATATAAATCGCCTTATTTAATAATCTTGTCTATTAGGCCGTAATCAACTGCCTCGTCAGCGGACATAAACTTATCCCGATCAGTGTCTTTCTCAATCTGGGTCAAAGTCTTATTGGTGTGCTTGACCAATATCTTGTCCAATTTTTCTTTCACTTTCAGGATATGTTCGGCTCTGATTTTCACATCAGTAGCTTGACCCTCGTCTCCGCCGATCACCTGATGGATCATAATCTCGCTATTAGGCAAAGCTAGTCTTTTGCCACTAGCGCCACCAGCCAAGATAATGGCTGCCATCGATCCGGCCATACCGACACAAATCGTAGAAACATCCGGCTTAACATACTGCATTGTATCATAGATGGCTAGTCCGGCCGAGACCGACCCACCTGGGGAATTAACATAAATCTTAATATCTTGCTTCTTGTCTTCACTGTCCAAAAACAACAACTGAGCAATCACGGTGTTGGCAATTGCGTCATCAATCGGCGCGCCCAGAAAGATTATCCGATCTTTCAGGAGTCGAGAGTATATATCATAGGCGCGTTCGCCGAGATGGGTCTTTTCTAAGACGGTTGGGATTAAATACATAATAATTTTAAATTAAAATTTAAAATAAATTCTAAATTCGAAATCCGAAATTCTAAATAAATCCAAAATTTTAAATCTTACATCTAAAATCTTACAACACTTTCAAAATGCCGTCAATGTCTTGAATTTGCCAAGGCACGGAAAAGCCAGCCGCCTTTTTGTGTCCGCCACCGCCATACATGCCCGCCAATTGCGACAGATCAATATCGTCTCTAGTAGTTCTCATGCTTATTTTAGTATGATTGGAGCTAAGGTGCAGAAACATTGCCGCCCGCACGCCATAAATAATATTTAAAAAATTAACAAACCCGTCAATTTCCTCCTCATGGACACGATATTGCTTGAGCTCGTCCTCCTTGATATAAGTATAAGCAATATTGTATTTGGCATTAATTTGAAGTCGAGATAATATCAAACCCCAAAGACGAAGACCGTCAATCGACTTGTTCTTGGCGACACTCTCGGCAATCTGATTAATCTTGGCTCCATGTGATACGAGATTGGCAGCGACTTTCATTGACTCTTGGGTAGTTGCCCCATTACTAAACCCACCCGTATCAGAAATAATACCAAGCAACAAGCAGGTTGCAATTTGACGACTAATATCTGCACCAATACTAGTCAAAAAATTATAAACTATCTCACAAGTTGAGCTGACAGATTGATTAATACAATTAATATCAGCAAAACCATCATTACTAAAATGATGATCCATACTAACGGTCGTACTGTCTTTGAAGTTATCACTCAAAAGACCGGTATGATCCCAATCACTGGAATCAAATATAATGACCAAATTCCATTTCTGAGAGGTTACTTTGGCATCGTGTGAAATTTCATCATAACGAGGTAAATATTTAAAATAAGATGGCGGGGCATCGTGGACATAAGCGGCGACGCTCTTGCCTAAACTTGAAATATAAATATACATTGCCAAAATCGCCCCACAAGCATCACCATCGGGGTTTTTGTGTCCAACCAGTAAAATACTATCAGACTGCAAGATCTTATTATTAATTGATTTAAATATTATTTCAGTCATATATTATATATAAGCAGTCTAGTATTATATCCCAAGAGATAAAAAGTGTCAAACTCACTCATCAATATCAATTAAAAAAATTCCAAAGCGTGAAACTTGGAATTTTTTTATTGCCGTCAATTAATATTTTAAATTATTCAGTAAATCGTCAATGTCTTTGACCTGTTCGGCAGTTTTATCAATATAAAACATCAATTTTGGGATAAATTTCAAGGTAATTTTATCGTTTAAAACATGCTGTAAATTGTAGGCGTCTTTAATTAGAAGCTTCATAACTTCCTTGGTCTGGTCAAGTGGTAAGACACTAATATATACTTTAGCTTGTCTTAAATCTGATGCCGTCTTAACACTCATAATGGTCACTAAAGTGTCAGCCGGAAATTCAATTTCCTGACGAATTATCATCCCCAATTCTTGAGCAATCAATTCGTTGATTTTTGCCATTCTGTCATTCATATAAAATATGATACTAATATTTGTCCACCTTTGGCGGATACTAATGTATGCTAATGATACTAATAGATACGAATAAATCAATTAGAAAATCATTAATAATCATTTGCCCGCCTACAACATTGTGTGTATCATTTCGGGCGAGTATAATTGATAAAAATTAGTATATTAATATCTGATTATTGTTTCTGATAAAACTCTAAGATGTCTCCTGCCTCAGCTAAGGGTTTGCCACTAAAGGTGACTCCACATTCCTGCCCAGAAGAAACAGATTCCACTAGTGATTTAGAACACTCCAGACGAGTCACTTTGCCCGAAGTGATGGCCTTGCCACCTCTGGTGATAATCACAGTGTCACAAACACACAATCCGCCATCAATTACTCGACCACCAACAATCATCGTCTTGGCCTCCTGACGAAATACTTTAATAATTTCTAATTTACCAACTAATTTTTTGGTTGACTTCTCCTCTTTGAGCCCTGCCATCTCGGTTTCAATGTCCTCGATCAAATGATAGATGACTTCATAACACTTTATCACAACGCCAATTTCACGAGCTAGGTCAGCCACCGCTACGGTCGGCTTAATATGAAAACCCAATATCTTGGCTTTGGCTGTTTCGGCCTTTTGAACATCAGCTTCAGTGATTGAACCTAGACCTTTACTAATAATTCTAATTTTAACTTCTTTGGTCTCTTTTTTGGCCAAACTTTCAATAATTGCTTCAATTGATCCTAAAACATCAGCTTTAATAATTAAATTAATATACTTTATCCCTTCATTTTCTTTAATCTTAGTCTGGACTGAAAAATCCTTTTGTTGTCGTAGTTTTTGTTGTTTGATATTTTTGTCCAAGCCATTGGGATTATCAGACACTTCCAAAATACTACCAACTTCTGGGGCCATCTTTAAACCCAAAATTTTGACTGGCATGCCAGGAGCTGCACTTTGGATTTGTTGATTCTTATAATCTTTGAGCATCCGGACCCGACCCAAAAATCCACCAGACATGCCTAAGATGTCACCGACTTTGAGCGTCCCAGCTTGGATCAAGATAGTGGCGACATTACCTTCACCTTTATCAATATGTGATTCAATAATAGTGCCAATAGCCGACCGATTTTCATCAGCCACAATATTTTCTTTTTCCATTTCAGCGACCAACAAAAGCGTGTCTAGAAGATCCTCAATCCCAGTTCCTTCTTTAGCAGAAACCGGCACCGTGATCACTTTGCCACCCCAATCTTCAGGTAATAGATTAAGAGCTGATAAATCTTGTTTTACTTTTTCAATATTCGCTTCTGGCTTGTCAATTTTATTGATCGCCACAATAAATGGCAGACCGGCATCCTTAATGATCTTTATTGCCTCTTTGGTTTGGGGCTGAATACTATCATCAGCGGCAATAACCAAGATTGCAATATCAGCGACTCTAGCGCCACGAGATCTCATCGCGGTAAATGCTTCATGGCCTGGAGTGTCAATAAAAGTAATTATCTTGTCATCACGATGGACTTGATACGCACCAATATGCTGGGTAATGCCGCCACTCTCGCTAGAAACGACATCAGCTTTACGAATCGCGTCAAGGATTTTGGTCTTTCCATGATCAACGTGCCCCATCACCACCACAACTGGCGGACGCGACAAAATCTTATCGCCTCGTTCTTTAAGAATATCAGCTAATTTTTTCTGATCTTGGACAGAGTCAACACTATCGACCCGATCTTGATCTTCAATCACTTTGTAACCCAGCTCTTCGCCGACAATATGCGCCGTATCAAAGTCAATCCGTTCATTCATTGAGGTCAAAACACCATTTTTCATCAGCTCGGTCAAAACCTTATTCACTGGCAAATCCAATAAACTGGCAAATTCTCTGACTGCAATGACGGATGGAATTTTGACTTCTATCATCTCTGGGACAATATCATCTTTCTCTGGATTGGATGCTTCTCCTCTAATTTCAGCAATCCTCTTCATCTCAAGCTCTTGCTTATAAAACTTCTTCCAAGCAACAGCAATCCGATCAGCTATTTTATTATCAACTTTAATTGCCCTTCGACCAATATCAAAACCGAGCTGTGGCAAAATGTCAAACAGCTCTTCAGTCGTCACTTTGAGTTGTCGAGCTAATTCGGTAATATTCATAATATGACTTATGGCAAATGGCCAATGACTTATAGTTATTTTTTTTAAACTCCTTATAGTTTACCAGAAAATGATTAAAATTTCAAGCGTAGTCTTGAAATTTGTATCTTTTTCTGATAATATCAGAATAAGCAAATTTATTTCTGGCCTGGTAGCCAAGTGGTAAGGCGACGGTCTGCAAAACCGTTATTCGCGGGTTCGATCCCCGCCCAGGCCTCAAGCATAAAAATATTAATTTTTTAGAAGGGAGGCGACTCCGGTCGTGGCCTCCAAAAAACAGCGCTAGCTACGCTGTTTTTGTTTATCAAAAAAATATTTGTAAGATTGGTAAATTTGCTAAGATTCGTAAATTTGAAATTTTTAAAAAATTTCAACTTCCAAAAGCTGGGCGCCGAATTTCACGGCAGCCTCACGAGTTGGCATCCAAATATCTATTTGATTGGCATGCTTCACATTCATTCTGTCTTGGACAATAAAAGTTTTGTTGCCGAAAACTTCCGGCATTTTAACATGGGTACCAAAGGCCAGAAAATTAGCAGCGATGATACCATCTTTAACTCGACTGCCGTTGGCAGTAATAAATGGAGAATCATCAGTCTGATCTGGAGTGGATGAATAAGCAGTCACCCAAACCCTGACTGTTTTTCTCGGTTCTCTCTCATCAATGATTGGCAAACCACCAAAAAGTTGATTATTACTTTTTTCTAAATCAAACATAATCAGCTGTGGTGAATTGGCCACTGCTAAAAGGCTGTTTTTTGTCGCTTGATGACGACCCAAACCAAGTGTATAAGCATAAGAATGCTGGGGAAAAACAAACTGAAAAACAGCAATTAAAACGATAAAAACAATGATTTTTAGGTAATACTTTCTCATATTTTTCAATTAAAAAAGACCCCTTTAACATAAGGTGCCTTTTAAAAATACAACATCAATATATCACAACCGGCTGAAAATGTCAATAGACTGTGTGTTGTATAGACTGATAGTTACGATTTTGATAAATTTAATAACCACCACAAGACCTAAAACCACTTTGGCTTTCAATTGGAAAGTTTAATTCTGGAGCGGGTGAGCAGAATCGAACTGCCATCTCCAGCTTGGAAGGCTAGCATACTAACCATTGTAATACACCCGCAGAATTAAATTCTATAATAACATAAAATATCGTGTTTTCCAAACGTCAAATCTTAAATGTCAAATCTTAAAAATTCTAAAGAAAAAAGCGTACACTGGAATTATTGGATACAACGGCGAGAGTTACGAGGGTAATTTCGAACCAATTGTTTCCCTGAACGACTTTTGAAGCCGTCCAAAAGGTGCTAAAAAGCAAGACCAAACCAAGGAAAACTAAAAAAGACCACAACTTCCCTTTTACGGAGCTACTCACTTGCGGCGAGTGTGGCGGAGCCATTATCGCGCAATTTGCCCACGGACACGGCGGAACATATCGTTATTATCGTTGCACGAAAAAATTGGGAAAATGTAGCCAAAGATATTTGCGCGAGGACTTGCTCGCCGATCAATTAAAATCACGGCTT
>CAYLUK010000019.1:0-16305 GCA_964386875.1 uncultured Gammaproteobacteria bacterium | reverse complement strand
GGGATATATCTGGATACAGCATCAATAATTACTGCCGCCGCCAGTTCCCCGCCGGTCAAAACATAATCACCAATTGAAATTTTCTCATCTACCATCTTCTCGACTCTAGCATCAACACCTTCATAGCGGGGACAGACAAATATCAGCTGATCATATTTTGATAATCGCTTGGCCACTTTCTGATCAAATCGTTTGCCGTTGGCGGCAGTCAAAATAACCCGATTTCGAATTTCTAATTTCGAATCTCGAATTTTTTGTAAAGCTTTGGCAATCGGCTCGGATTTGAAAACCAAACCCACGCCACCGCCATAAGGCCGATCATCAACGGTCTGATGTTTATCAGTCGTCCACTGGCGCAAATCATAAGTCTTAATTTTCACCAATTTATTTTTTTGGCCACGTTTAAAAAGCGACTCATTGAAATACGAATCTAGAATTTCTGGAAAAATTGTAATAATATCAAATTGTCGCATATTATGATATAAATATAACATAATAATTAATTTATTCAAATCATATGGTAAAAAGCCCTGAATCATCAGAAATATACAAACCACCGCTAGAAAAATTTCAAGAACAAATTGAAGAACGGTCGCAGTTATGGATTTCAATCATTGACGAATCTGTATTACCGCAAAATATTAAAGATAAATTGAACGCGATAATAATTGATCGCGCTAGTAGGAATTTTAGATCAACACACCATGATCTATCTTATTTTGCCCACAATCTCTGTAAAAAATATTGTTGATGTCTTATATGAAATCGAAAACAGTCCAGATGGCCTAGAGGCGAAAGCGGTTAGAGAAAACATTGTCGCAGACATTCGGGATTTTGACAAATGGCTTTGGAACTAATCTCAAATTTTACCAAACAATAAAACTCCCTGATTTTCAGGGAGTTTTATTTATCTAAGAGAAAAATTTAGATCTTTAGATCATCAATGACATCAGTGTCGATTGGGGCTTCAACTGGAGCTGCACTAGTAGTGATAGCTGGTCGAGGACCTCTTGAACCTTCCGGTTCATCAATTTTCAAATTGACACGAGCATTGTTCTTCGCTCCGACAATTTTTGCCAAAGTTCGAATTGCTCTGGCAGTGTTGCCTTGTTTTCCAATGACATATCCAATGTCAGATGGATTAACATGCAAAGTGAGTAAAACACCTCTCTCATCAACAGTTCTGTCGACGCGTACATCATCGGGATTGCCTACAATCTCTCTGACGATGACCTCAACAAATTTTTGATCTTGTTCTTGAGCCATAGTTCTGCACATGTTATTTCTTAAATCATGAGTTGTAGTATTTGTTTCTACATCTCACCATGTCCGTTTTAATTGTATTAAGGACTGTAATAAGTCTATCAGAGATATGTTGTGATGTCAAGTGTTCTTTTTTATATAAAAATCAGGGCTAAGCCCTGATTTTATAAGAATATAATTATTGGTTTACTCTTTCGTTTCTACTGGTTTGTTCTCTACCAAAACAGGCGCTTCCTCTTTCTTTTCTGCCTCGGTAACATCTACTGACGGACTTGCCTCGGCTACTTTAGTCAACGGGTCTTCTTTTGGTGTTTCAACTACTTTAGGAGTTTGGGTCTCATCTGCCTTTGACTCGGCTAATTCTTTCTTAGATTTTTCATCAGCTGCTTGTTTTTCTTTGTCTGCCTTTTCTGCTGCTTGAGTAGCAAGTCGTTTTTTCTTGCCTGGTTTAGACTTGGAAGCTTTGACCTTATCATCAATGATAATACCTTGGGAGACCATTAGATTATGAATAGTCGGAGTCGGCTGAGCGCCCACAGAAATCCAATACTTAGCTCGCTCACCATCAATGACTATTTCCTTGGTGTGAGGATTGTAAGTACCCAAGCTTTCTTTATATTGACTTTGAGGATTTTTAGTCTTTTCAATCACAATAATTCGATAAATTGGTAATTTTTTCTTACCTTTTCGTGATAACTTTATGGTTAGCATGTATAGAGTTAATTAGTTTGTCAGTTGTCAGTTGCTTAGTTAGCGCTTGACGATGAAAATAGTTTAGCAGAAGTTATAAAAAATGTCAACAATAACTGATTCCTATTTTTTGCCCATCTTTTCGGCTTCATCCAGCTTCAGGCTGATCAGCCGAGACATACCATCACCTTGCATGGTCACGCCATAGAGGACATTGCCCCTGGCCATGACCGCTCGGTTGTGAGTAATGATAACAAACTGGGTCTTATGAGCCAATTCATCAACAATACCACTGAACTTACTAGAATTACTCTCATCCAAAGCCGCATCAACCTCGTCAAACAAAATAAACGGTGATGGATTATTGGAAATGATGGCGCAGATAAGAGCCAAAGCAGTCATAGTCTTCTCACCACCAGAAAGCATACTAATCCCCTTAATTTTTTTGCCGGGCGGGCAGGCTTCAATATCAATACCCATATTCACGAGTGGAGATTTGTCTTCGACGTAAATAATCTTCTTGTCTTTGTCAGACTCTCCACTGACAATATCATCCGTTTTTGATACACCATCACTATTTTCCAGCTGACCGGCGATTTCTTCTTTGACAACCTCGGCTTCAGTGAGATCTTTTTGGGCCAAAACCAGCTTGGCATTACCGCCATCAAATAACTTCTTAAAAAATCTGGAAAAATCTTTATTTATCTTGCCAAATCCTTCTTCAAATTGTTTTTTAACAATCTTATCAAGCTCCATCACAATTTTTTCCAAATCAACTATGGCATCATCCAAGTCATTACTTTCTTTTTCCAGAAAATCATGACGTTCTTTAATCTCATTATACTCGGCTTCCACTTCCGGATCTGTGCCACCAATCAGTTCAAGCTGTTTCTTCAACTTTAAAATCTTCAGCTTCAAATCTTGGATATTAACACTGGCAAACTCTGGATTTGCCTTGGGACGATAATCCAGCCCCAAATCTTGACCAATGGAATGAAATAAATCCTCCTTCTTAGTTTCAATCTTGGCCAGCTCCACCTTAACCTCGTTTAACCGACCTAAAGTATCATTTAAATCCAGCTGATGTTTGTGCATTTCTTGTTGAACAGAAAAAATCTGCTTTTTCTTTTCTTCTTCTTGCTTATTAAAATCATCTATTTTCCCTTTGGTCTCGGCCAAGATAATATCTAAGTCATCAACCTGCTTTTCTAGCGCCTGCTTTTCATCACTAAGCTGTTGCGACATTTGGCTCTGGTCTTTCGGTGCTAATTTATTTTTGGACAAATCTGCATCAACTCGGTCTAAATCAACTTTTGTTTCTTCAAATTTTATGACGAGTGATTTCTGCTGGGATAAGGCAACCTCAAAATTCACCTTTGCCTCACCAATCTCATTAACCAGTAAATCTTTGGACTTTAAAAAATCTGACAACTTAGACTGGAGACTGGACATTTCTTCGGTCTGGTGACGCTTTTCTTCTTGAGAAATCATATGATAGAAAGCATCAATTTCAGAAAATACCACCTCAGCCTCGGTCTTTAGTTTCGCTAGAGCGTCTAAATTGTGAGTCGTCTTAAGCCGAGAAATAAAATCTTTTTGCAGGGCATAGATCCGATTGATCATTTGACGAATTTCTTTCTCCGAAACACCAAGTTCACTACTAAACTCTTTCTGTAGTTGTAGTAACCGCTCTTCTAAATCCTTGAATTTGGCTAAGACAGTTGCTTGAGTTTTAATCTTTTGATCCAAAATCTCTTGAAAGCGTTCACTCTGCTTATCTAAATCATTAATTTGAACTTGTAAAATTTTAATTTTACCTCGCAAATCTTCACGCCTATTTTCCAGCCAACTCAAATCCTGCTTACCAACTTTAAGATATTCAACATCAAGCTTACCCTTAATCTGAGCTAACTGTTGAAGGAGAGAATTCTTCTGAGTATTTTTCTGATCATATTCACTCTGAAGTCGATTAAACTCGGACGCGCGACCGCGCTCATGACTTAAATCTTCCAGTTGCCGTTGGAAATCATTGATTTGACTTTCCAATCTAATCTTGGATTTTTCATGAGTTGTAAAAGACAGGGCATATTTCTGATAGGACAAATCATGGTCGAGCCACAACTTGCCATAATATTTAATATTTAATTCCTTCAGCTCAATCTCCACTTCTCGACGACGATGTAGACGATTGACTTGGCGCGTGAGTGATTTTAAGTGGGGAATAAGCTCCTGTAATAAGCTTCGAGATTGAGCCAAATTTTCTCTAGACCGCTTGAGCTTATTGACTGACCGGTCGCGCTTGAGCTGAAATTGCTTCACTCCAGTCGCTTCATCAAAAAAGCCTTTTCTCTCTTGGGGAGAATAATTTACAATCTGATCCACCATACCCTGACCAATAACGCTATATGTATTTTGTCCAAAATTGGCTTTGGCGAGTAACATTACAATATCAAATAACCTCACTTGATTTTTATTAAGTAAATACTCGCTACTACCGTCACGATAAATCTTCCTCGTTATCACTACCTCGGAATAATCAATTGGAGCAATGCCGTCCTCGTTGTTTAAATACAAAGAAACCTCAGCCATGCCGAGCTGTGACTTTTTGGCTGAGCCAGAAAAAATGACATCAGTGGATTTCTTGCCCCGCAAAAGCTTGAGACTTTGCTCACCCAACACCCACCTGACCGCATCCACCACATTGGACTTGCCTGACCCATTAGGACCGACAATCGCAGTGACGCCACAAATTCCACGCTCAAGCTGATTTTCCTTGTGAGCGAGATTGGGAGAAATTTTACAGCCCTTGCCTGGGGTGGGAAATTCCAATATTGTCTTTTGAGCAAAAGATTTAAATCCTTGTAATTCTATCCGTTGTAAATACATAAATTGATCCAAATAATACAAATTAAATCCGAATATTCCGAACTAACTTTAAATTAATTGATTTTATATTCGGGTCATTCGGATATATTTGTAGATTGGGATCACTATAATAATTTTAACAAATTTATGATAAAAAAAGAAGAGACATTATGTCTCTCCTAAACATCTAATTCTAACTAATCGACACTGAACCAAATGTCACCTCATTTCTTGGCAGACAAATAGTGACAAATTTCCTCCGTTTTCTCGCATCGCCAGGATTAATGATCGTCACTTCATCTCCTTCCTCATAAAGAGCGCTGTGAATCAAACCGCAAAGAACAAAATCAATGTGGTGATATTGTTTGGAAAGCTGTCTTGAAAACATGCTCATACTATATTCTGATCGTTCAAAGAAATCTACTCCCAGACTATACTCAATGTAAAATCGATAGCCATTAATTTCTACGATTGGATTATTTTTAGAAACAATATGCCAATTTTTTGGCTTTGGGTCGGAAAATTTATTTACCTGATCATCCCCCAAATAACAAAAAACATTAAAACCAGCAAATTCTTGACGACCAATATCATTACTCCAAATATTACCACAATGGATCACTTGACTGACATCGCGCCGTCTAAACTCTTCGGCCAGCTGAAACCAAAAATTCTCATCGCGTTCCATAATATTGCCGGTATCAGAAATAACACCAATTGTAAAAGGATCAGCATGACTTGGTGTCAGTGGAATCCGAGAAAAAATCACCTCTTTTTTCTCCAAATCAATTAAAGCGAACTCATAACCGTCATATCCACCCATTGCCGCGCCCGGATTAATAAACAAAACCGGATCATCCTCCACTAAAATCTGATGATGAGTGTGACCGGCAACCATAATTCTTAATCCGTCATGCCGTTTATGAATCTCATCAATAATCCTTCGCAAATCCTGTTCTGATTTAAGTAAAAAATCAATTGATCTTTGATGACCAACATAAACTCGCATTGTCCCCAAATTTACAACTCGATCATCCGGCCTGGTAAATGCCCAACCTGCTGGGGAAAACACATATTCTGGTATTTGAGGTTGATTGGCCACTAGAGCGCAAATTACCGGAAAATCGCCAAATAATTTTGCGTCCAAATGCTGGGGCATAATATCGCCACAATGTAAAATTAAATCAACCCCCCGAGATTTAAACTCTGCCACAATTTGCTCTATCACCGACCAATCAACATTATGAGTGTCTGAAATTACGCCAAAGCGTTGAAAGTCCATGTCTAATTTACTCCTTTTGGTTGTAAAAGTCCTCAAATTAAATTAACACCATCGCAAAACAAAGTCAACACCCCGCGAATTTACACACCCCCCCCCGCGAATTTGACATTCTTCATAAAAAATGATAAAATCTAGATTCATTAAAGTTGTTCTTTTTATCAACCTACCAACACCAAACACAAGGAGGATTAGCAATTGGCTATTAACAATGGATATTTACCCGATCAAGTGCCAACACAAATCAGATTTTCAAAAAATCAAAATTGTAATACTGACGGTGGCAGATCAACTTGGATTTCAACATACTTAGGAGTCATTATTTTTCCCTCAAATATCCTAGATAAATTAATTACCGAAGGTAATCTGCAAGGAAAATGTCTACAAGTTGTGCTGGAATTGCGAGAAAACCTTGGAAATGAAAACAAAAGATATGTTGCCCATCCAGATCGTGATCAGTCACTAATCGTCGCTGAAGAACTAGTTGAGCTGAAACGATCGGTGGTCGTGATTGATGGCCAAAACTTTCTATATTCATTAAGAAAGGTTGGCGTAAATCTTTCGCCACTGGCAGTAATCCTTCAAATCCTAGAAAATCAATCCGTGGATCACATCAGATTTTATATTTGCCGTGAAGCCGCAATTAAAAAGGGCATTATTACCGAAGTACAGATGAGGGAGATTGAACAATCCCCACAAATTACAATCGTCTCCCGTCAAGCAAAGATAATCCGCACTGAAGATCCGCTTCAGCCGGACGTGATGAAGGTAGATGTTGATCAATATCTTATGGTGGATATAGCTGAAGTGACTTTTTCACCCGGCTTTGACGATATTGAGGTAATAATACTATTTTCCGGTGATAGTGACTTCCACTACGCAGTCCAAAGGTGGCTGAACTCCAAGCCAAGCAGACAGGTTAGAATTGTCTCATCCCAAGACAATTTATCAACGGAGTTAAGAGAGCTCTGTAACAAAGCCAGAGCCGACTTTATCACCATTAAAGATATATTTCTACCAATATAAATTTAATGCTAGCGTTTAATTACGCTAGCTTTTTTAATTCCTACGAATCTACATAATGCGATGTTAATATACTAATTATACAAATATTTTTAAAGACTGGATCCCGGGTCTCCGCTTTCGCTCCACCCCAAATGACCCACCAACAACGCCTGAACGGCTCAGTTTGACTGGCAGGTCGCAATGACAGTAGTGGTGGACAGACAGGGGGGGTTGTAAATTTAGGTAATCATAGTATGATATAATTAAAATATGCCAATCAAAAAACAAAAACTCATAATTATTGACTCTAATGCCCTAATTCATCGGGCATTTCATGCGCTACCGCCGCTGACCAATAAAAAAGGCGAGCTAATCAACGCGGTCTATGGCTTTACAATGATTTTAATCAAGGTCATTAAAGATATTGGTCCTGATTATATAGTCGCTACTTTTGATCGCAAAGAAAAAACCTTCCGTCACACAGAATATAAAGATTACAAAGCGACCAGAGTCAAACAACCAGATGAGCTGTACGCACAAATTCCAATCGTCAAGCAGGTGTTGGAAGCTTTTGATATTCCAATTTTTGAAAAATCCGGCTATGAAGCAGACGATCTGATCGGCACTATTACTCATCTCAAGTCAGTGGACAATCCCCAAATTGAAAGCATCATCGTCACCGGCGACCAAGATGCACTTCAGCTCGTTGATGACAACACTAAAATACTCTCACCTCATAAGGGTATGGGCGAGACCATTTTTTACGACGAGATAGGAGTAAAAGAAAAATATGAAGGACTTATACCCAACCAACTAATTGACTACAAAGCACTTCGGGGTGATCCGTCAGATAATATCCCGGGGGTCAAAGGTATTGGTCACAAAGGTGCGATAAATCTACTAAGTGAATTTAAAACCTTGGATGAAATCTATAAAAATATTAACTCAAAAAAGATTAAAGATCGCACTCGAGAGCTACTAATAGAATATAAAACAAATGCTTTCTTGTCTCAAAAATTAGCCACAATTATTATTAATGTTGAGATTGACTTTGACCTCAAAAAATGCGAATTCTCCAGTCTTAATAAAAATAAAATCGCCAAATTGTTCCAAGAGCTCAACTTCAAACGCTTAATGGGTCAACTGGCTACTTTAAAAAGCAATAAGATTCAGGTGATTGGCGGTCAGACCGGACTATTTGACGAGCAGGAAAATCCCGACGTAAAATCGGTATCCCGACATTCGCCGAAGGCGAAGTTGGGACAAAATTATCAACTAGTTGATAATAATGCCAAAATTAAAAAATTTATTAGTGAGCTGAAGCAACAATTAAAATTTTGCTTTGATACTGAAACTACCAGTGTTGATGCCTTTTCGGCCAAACTTTTGGGAATCAGTTTTTGTTGGCAGAAGAATGAAGCCTTTTATCTGCCAACTAATGCTATAGGAAGCTCCAAAAAAGATATTGAACAAATATTTGCCGATGAAACTGTAAAAAAGATTGGACACAACCTAAAATATGATATTGAAGTTCTGGAAAATTATTTTAATGAAAATAAAATGGGATCCCGATCTAGTTTTAAAAAACTAAAGCGGGATGACATCTTCTCAGTTAAGGGTGGCTATTTTGACACCATGATCGCCTCTTACATTTTAAACCCTGGACATCGTCAACATAGCTTGGATAACCTGGCTTTTGTAGAACTTGGCTATGAAATGCAACCAATTGAAGAATTAATCGGCAGTGGCCGTGATCAAATTACCATGGCAGAAGTGCCAACCGAAAAAGTGAGTTGGTATTCAGGCGAGGACGCTGATATCACCTGGCAACTTTACAATATACTCGACGCAGAGCTAAAGAAACAAGACATGCATGGTCTATTTGCCCAAATAGATATGCCACTGGTTGAAATCTTGGGACGAGTAGAAACAGCTGGAGTTAAAATAGATAAAAAGTTTCTTGACGCACTGTCAGTAGAGCTTGACGCTAAGATCAAAAAACTAGAGACAAAAATTTATAAATTAGCTGGCCAAGAATTTAACGTTGCCTCGCCATTACAACTCAAAGAAATCCTATTTGATAAAATGAAAATCTCAACTGCTGGACTGGGTAAAACCAAAACCGGTGTTTCTACAGCCGCTGGACAACTAGACAAACTAAAAGGTGAACATAAAATTATTGATTTTATTTTGGAATTTCGGGAACTATCGAAGCTTAAAAACACTTATTCAGACGCGTTGCCCAAGCTAATAAATACCAAAGATGGACGAGTCCACACCAGTTTCAATCAAACTGTCACAGCCACTGGCCGGCTTTCATCGTCAAATCCAAATTTACAAAATATCCCAATCCGAACAACCATCGGCCAAGAAATTAGAAAAGCTTTTATCGCTGAACCGGGATTCAAAATTTTAAAAGCTGACTACTCGCAAATTGAACTACGGATTGCGGCATCACTTGCTAATGACAAAGCCATGCTTAAGGCATTTGATAATAAAGAAGACATCCATACCCAAACTGCGGCTGTCATTAGAGGCATTAAAGCTGATGAAGTGACACCTGATCTACGCCGACAAGCCAAGGAAGTTAATTTTGGTGTGTTATATGGTATGGGAGCGTGGGGACTAGCTCAACGGACTGGCCTAGCCAGAGAAGAAGCTAGTAAGTTTATAGAAAAATACTTTGCAACTTACAAAGACCTGAAGAAATATATTGATGAGACTATTAAGGTTGCCAGAGATAAAGGATATGTGGAAACCTTCTACGGCCGACGCCGATATTTACCGGAAATCAACTCTGGTATTCAACTAGTTAGGGCTGGGGCCGAGCGAATGGCGACTAATATGCCAATTCAGGGCACAGCCGCTGATATTCTCAAACTAGCAATGATTGATATTGATCATAAACTACCGGAAATATCTTCAAAATCAAAAATGATCCTGCAAGTCCACGATGAGCTAGTGTTTGAGGTACCAAAAGCTGATATTGAGAAGGTCGCGACATTTGTTAGAGAAGCAATGAATAAAGTATATAAACTGCGGGCGCCGATTGAAACGGAAATTTGTGTGGGAGATAATTGGGGGGAGACAAAAAATTTAAAAATTTAAATTTTTAAATTTTAATTTCTAATTCAACTTTATAAATTTATAACAAAATTTATATATTTATAGGAGCGATTCATATTATTCGCATTAATTAGTATATTAGCATCAATATTATGATTTTCTACATCTACGGCACGGACGACTACCAGTGCCAGCAAAAATTACTTGAAGTAAAAAACAGCTTTATCCAAAAACGGGATAAAGCCGGTTTAAATATCAACTGGTTTGACGGTGAACAGTTAGAGCTAGATCACTTTCGCCAAGAGGTTTTAATGACGCCTTTCTTAGGTGAAAAAAAAATGATCATTATTAAAAATATTTATCAAAATAAAAACAAAAAAGAATTTGCCAAGTTTCTCCAAAAATATAACCAGAAGATAGACAATATTATTTGCTTTATTGATATTATAAATCCCAAAAAAATTTGGGGGTCAGCCAAAAAAGTAGAACTATCCGGTCCACTATTTAAAATGCTCACCACTCAACCATACAAATGGGAATATAATTTACTTAGTGGTGTGGGCCTAAATAATTGGATCAAAAAATATTTAGCTGAGAAAAAATTTGAATTTAATAGCACAGTCATCCAAGAATTATCTTTGCGAGTCGGTAATAATCTGCACCAAATGGCGCTAGAAATTAATAAACTATCCGCCTTTTCTAGCTCCGGTAAAATCACCAGTGATGATGTAAAAAAAATAGTCTCAACCAAAGACGATGAAAATATATTTGGTCTAATTGACGCTATAATGGGTAAGAATAAAAAAACGGCTTTAATCCTAATAAAAAAACAGCTTGACTTTGGCACTCATCCGCTAATGATAGTATTAATGATCATTAGACAGTTCAAAATAATCATCCGAATTAAAAATGGAGCCAACTCGGCTCATGATTTAGGAATTCATCCATATGTCTTTTCAAAAGCGAGCGCTCAAAGCCGAAAGTTTGATAATAACAAACTAACAAAAATTTATCGCCAGCTACTACTAATAGAAAGTGATCTAAAATTTGGCGCTAAAAATCCTGAATTATTATTTGATTTGTTTGTGATCAAAAATTAAAGTACAAAAAAAACCGTCCCAATGTCTGGAATAGATTTTTTATTACTTTTTGTTGAGTCGTTTCATTAGTCGAGATTTTTTTCTAGAGCCGGTTCCTTTCTTTAGCACCCCTTTTTGGACTGCCTTATCAATCGCCTTAATCGCTAATTTAATTTGGACTTTGGCCTCGTCTTTATTCTCTACAACTAACTGTCTAGCTTGTTTAACTAGCTGTTTAATATTATTCTTCACTTTAGAATTTCTTAAGACAATTTTTTGACTCTGACGAAGCGCTTTGGCAGCAGATTTCTTAATTGGCATAAATTTAACTTATAGCTAATAGCTTGTGGCTGATAGCTTTTTTTAATAAGATAAATATAGCATAAATAATTAATTTTGACAAGAGTCGCTTTTTTTAGTTAAGATTAAGCTTGAAATAATTATTAATCTCATACAACCAATATGTTCAAAGAAAATCCAACAGTTAATGAAACAGAGACTATCATCGGCCCATCAGTTCGGGTGGAAGGAGACTTCGTCACTGAGGGTAATATTATTGTTGAGGGTGTAATTTGTGGCACCATTAAAACTCTCAAAAATCTAAGGGTCGGCTCAAAGTCAAAAATCTATGCCAACGTCACAGCGGAAAATGCTCTCGTCTCAGGTGAAATTCAAGGCAATATAAAAGTCAGAGGCAAACTAGAACTCACCCCAACAGCCAAAGTATTTGGTGATATAAAGGTGGGCACACTACTGGTCGCCTCTGGATCAATTATAAATGGCAAGTGCCAAATGGGTAGTGAAAAAGATAAATCACCAAAACCAGATTTTTCCAAACAAGTAAAAATTGATTTAGAAGCAAAAGACAACCAAACAGAGACAGAAAAGCCAAGTCAAGAAAAAACCAAATCAAAGCTACGAGTTAAAAAATAGATTTATGAACTATGTATTATTATATCTACGACTCCGACCTTAATAATAAGAAATACAACAACTTAGTTTCTAGAATTGAGACTAGACTAACTGATTTAGGTATTAATGGCAAAATAAATTATCTGTCATTTCTGAAAAATATCAAACAACTACTGACAGAAGAAATAAAAAGGGGAGTAAAAACCATTATTATCGTCGGCAACGACCAAACCATCGGCAAAATGATAAATATCATCGCTGATTTTAATGTTGTCGTCGGCATTATCCCGGTTGGACCCAAAAATAAAATCGCCAAATTTCTCGGAGTGCCCGAAGGTGAGGATGCCTGCGACACCTTATCATCCCGACTAATTGAAAAAATAGATTTAGGCCTAGTAAATAATTATTATTTTTTAACTTCTATTGAATCCGGCGGCGGCGATATAACGATTGAATGTGATAATAGCTATATTATCAATCTTGAAGGTGATAATCAAATCAATATCAGTAATCTCAATCACTATGATGAGACTGCTTGTAGCCCAACCGACGATACATTGGATGTATTTTTAAAAAATATTGAAAAAAAAATGTTCAAAAAAAATAAATCATCATTTAGTCATATTAAAGCAAAGTTGATTAGGATCACTAGCAATAAATTAATACCAATCTTACTAAGCGACGAGAGAAAAATAATCAAAACCCCCGCTAATATAAAAATTGTGCCTAAAAAAATAAAGCTGATTGTGGGGAAAAAAAGAATATTCTGACACATAACACATAATATAAAATATAAAACATATTTTAAAGACATTTTGAAAATATTTTTTAAAAATATAAAATCCTGATTTAAATCAGGATTTTATTTATATATCTACTTTTATGTTTTATTTAAGCAGGTTCTTCAGCTGTGCTCTTAATACTTATAGCTCCACTATCAACAATCATCTCCTGATTATCAATCGAGATTACCTGGCCTTGATTAATAATAAGATCTTGAGCCAAAATTTTTTTGACCAACTCTGAACTAGAGATTATATATTTATCTATCTGACCCATCTCAGTGTTAAACTCAAAATCCTTAATCTGACCAAGAACTCGACCATCTTGTGTCTTCACTAATAAACCAATTAACTGCTTATGTTTTAATAACATATATTTAGGTTGTTGTGTTGGTAATATTTTTATTTTGTGGTCGGTCAATAATCTCACCTTGACCACTATTTTTATTTTTCTTTTTAAAAGTGATAAATTGTTGCAAGACGGTCAAAAGAGTCACCACAAACCAATACAAGACCAGCCCACCTGGTAAACTCACCCCAATAATCACAGTCATAATCGGCATTAAGAAAGTCATCTGCTTATTCATTATTGTCATCATACTTTCATCTTTACTGCCTAGTGATTTTACTTCTGGCTTTTTAGAAATAAGCATCTTGGCTTGGATATACTGTGCTAATCCCGCTAAAACGGCTAACACCACTTGGGGTTTTGATAAATCTAAAAAACCAAAAGCAATCGCATTAATCTCACCTGGATTACTAATAAAAGGATAAAGTAAATCAAGACTACCATTTGATAGACCTGTTCGAAATACTTGATAGACAGCGATTAAAAAAGGAAATTGAATTAGTAGTGGTAGGCAGGATGAAAAAGGACTGACTTTTTCCCGTTTGTATAGTGCCATCATCTCGGCCCCCAATTTATCTTTCTGATCTTTATACTGTGCCTTAATAGCGTCAATTTTAGGTTGTAAATCTTGGAGTGTTTTCTGAGATTTTAATGACTTAATTGAAAATGGATATAAGACCAGCTTAATTAGCACAGTCAAAATAATAATTGCCACCCCAATATCATTACCTGGGACAATATTGTATAAATAAACCAAGAGATTTAAAAGTGGTTGATATAAAACAGTGTTAAATAGTTGAATCATTTGATTTCTTATTTTCTTAATTTCTTAATTTTTTATTTCATAGGATCATGTCCGCCGTGGGAGAAGGGGTTGCAACGCAAAACCCGCCACAGCGACATTAATCCACCTTTTATAACTCCATATTTAGCAACTGCCTGATAAGCATAATTGGAGCAAGTTGGGTGGTACTTGCAATATCCGTCAGGAAAAAAGACACGAAGCATTCCATGGTCAAATGATAGTGTCTGCTGGTAAACTCTTATAAATTTCAAAGCCACCACCCGCGGGAGATACAAAAAAAACCTAAACATTAGATCAAATTATTTTTTTTAAACAAATAGATTAAATCTTGTTGCAACTTATCATAATCGCGACCCAGTGCTCGTGGCAATACACTAACTATCACATCATAATCAAGAGAGATACGACTTAAATTTAATCTAATAATATCTCTAGTCTGACGTTTAATAGAATTGCGCTTGGTCGCTAACTTAGAAACCTTAAGTGAAACTACAATTGAAAAACGAGAATATTTTAAATCATTCTTTTGGTAACAAATCCGAAAAAAGCCACTATAATCTTTTTTGCCTTTCTGATAAATTTGTTTGAAAGTTTTTTGACCAGTTAAACGAAATTTTGGGGTCAGCATAAAAAACTAATCCGTTAATTATTTGGATAGTTCAACTCTGCCTTTGTCTCGTCTTCTTTTGAGCACTCTACGGCCGGTTTTAGTTTGCATTCTTTGGCGGAAACCATGAGTTTTGGCCTTTTTTCTAGTTTTAGGTTGATATGTTCTTTTAGGCATTGTAAATTAAGATATTTAATTACCTTAAAATAATAACACTTTTAGCTAAGATAGTCAATTATATATATTATAATAATTATAAAATAATTTATAAAGATAATATAATGTTTTATTAACATAAAGTCCACATCTTATAAACATAAATAATTTTTTATGGACTATTTCCAATTTTTAATTCTTATGATAGAATTATAAAGATCTATTTTAAAAATATAACCACCCTATCCTTATGAACCCACAACAACTTTGGAAAGCGGTCTTGGGTGAATTGGAGCTTTTATTATCAAAAGCTAATTTCACCACTTGGTTTAATAAAACCGGAATATCTTCCTTTGAGGAGGAAAGAGTGGTAATTTCAGTGCCTAATGGCTTTACTAAGGAATGGCTGGAAAAAAAATATCATCAAACAATCCTAAAAGCGCTAAGAAGCGTGACTAATAATAAAGTAAAAGAGATTGTTTATAAAATAGAAGCGGTAAGCCAACAATTAAGTGCTAATTTAGTAGAGCTAACACCAACTTTAGACCAAACTTCCGAACAAATTGAAGCTAAATATAAAAATACTGAGCTAAAAGAGAAAAAACAGCAAGATAGCTTTAATCTTAATCCAAAATATATCTTCGCCAACTTTATTGTAGGGAAAAATAATGAACTGGCTCATGCCGCGGCCTTAGCAGTTAGTAAAAACCCCGGTAAAACATATAATCCATTATTTATTTATGGTGGCGTAGGATTGGGAAAAACACATCTTTTACAAGCAATTGGTCAGAAAGTGATGATAGACAACCTAAATAGTAAAATTTTGTATGTTTCTTGTGAAAAATTTGCTAATGATTTCATCAGCGCAATTCAAAATGGTAAAGCTGATAGTTTTAAACAAAAATATCGATCAGTTGATTTATTACTTATTGATGATATTCAATTTATTTCAGGCAAAGAACAAACTCAAGAAGCTTTTTTCCATACTTTTAATGAACTTCATCAACATAATAAGCAGGTAGTAATCTCATCCGACCGACCACCTAAAGCAATTGCGACTCTTGAACATCGATTAGTGTCGAGATTTGAATGGGGGATGATTGCGGACATTTCAAGTCCTGATTTGGAAACAAAAATGGCGATTATTGAAGCTAAAGCTAAAGAAAAAAACTATTTACTTGACCAACAAATCACTGAATATTTAGCGAGTATTATTCATAATAATATTCGCGAGCTTGAAGGCGCATTAAATAGGATAATTGCCCATAGCCAACTCCAAAATAAGAAATTATCCCTAGAAGATATAAAACAAATCACCGATTCCATCGCCACCAACTCACAAAAGAAGCCATTAACCCCTAAATATATAATCAGTACAGTATCAGAATATTTTGATATTGCAATTGAAGATATTATCGGTCCATGTCGCAAAAAAAATTGGGCTGAG
>CAYLUK010000018.1:16070-16517 GCA_964386875.1 uncultured Gammaproteobacteria bacterium | reverse complement strand
CACACGGGAGACCTTAAGGCGACAATTAAAGCGAGTGAGGCGATTGATAGTAATGTCAAACAGCTAATTGAAGTGATCTTAAGCAAAGGTGGCGTGGCTTTTATTACTTCTGATCATGGTAATGCTGAGGAGGTGCTAAATATGCAATCAGGCGAGATGGATAAGGAACACAGCACTTATCCGGTGCCGTTTATCGTCATCGGCAAAGAATGGGAAGGTAAAACTGCCGGCAAAATTAATAGTCCGGGAGCAGATTTGAGCTTGATCCAGCCGTCAGGACTACTGTCTGATGTAGCTCCGACGATTTTGAAAGTGATGGACATTAAACCGCCGAAGGAGATGACTGGGAAATCTCTTATTTAGTAGTTAGTAACTCGTAACTGGTAACTTAGTAAAAGGTGATTATTTTTTAGATATTATTGCCTCGGTGATGACCGGGGTTTTTGG
>CAYLUK010000018.1:8524-16060 GCA_964386875.1 uncultured Gammaproteobacteria bacterium | reverse complement strand
GGTTAATATTGCATCTTGCCATGTAGCCTTTCTCGAGGATCTGGGCAGGCTATGCCTGGGTTGATTTTTTGTCCCAATTATGTTAATTTATTAAAGTATATGGAAATATTTTCTTTTAAAAGATTGACTGAATTATTGCCAGCCATGTTGATTTGGCTGACTTTTTTATTGATTATATTATTATCATTTATTCGGCCGTTGTGGGCGATTTATTTTATCATTGTTTTTGCGGTTTATTGGATTGTCCGGCTTTTCTACATGATGTTTTGGCTAATTATATCGTGGATCAGATATCGGATTGATTATAAGAAAGATTGGCTGGAATTAGTGAAAAATTTGGATAAGAATTATCTTGATTATTATCACGTGGTCACTTATCCGACTTACAAGGAGCCATATGAAGTGATTGAGCGATCACTACAGAAGTTGATTGATACAGATTATCCTAAGGATAAAATGATCGTTGCCATTGGCGGAGAAGAAAGAGATAAGGATAATTTTTTGGCGATTGCTAGCAAGATTGAAGATAAATTTGGTGATAAGTTTTTTAAATTGCTTATCACGGTACATCCGGCTGGTATAGAAGGAGAGTTGCCAGGTAAGGGCTCAAATGTTAACTATGTTGAACAACAGTTTAAAATATTGATTGATGAGCTTGGTTTTGACTACGGTAAAATCATTGTTTCAACTTTTGATATTGAGAGTTTGCCCCACAAAGATTATTTTGCTTATCTGACTTACAAGTATTTGACTCATCCAAATCCGACTCAGGCCAGCTATCAGCCACTGATTCTATATAATAATAATATTTGGCAGTCCAATCCGATTATTCGAGTGGTTGCATCAGCAACGACCTTTTGGTTATTGACTGATCTGTCTCGACCGGAACGACTGCTGACTTTTTCTTCTCATAGTATGAGCTTTAAGATGTTAGTTGACGTGGGGTGGCATGACAAGACTATCGTCACCGAAGACTCACGGATTTGTCTGCAGGGTTTTGTCCAATATGATGGTGATTATGAGGTAGTGCCAATGTTTGTCACATTGTCGATGGACACGGTGTATATCGGCTCGTTTTGGCGAGGCATGTCCGATCAGTATAAGCAGATGCGTCGGTGGGCTTGGGGGGTGGAACACTTTCCTTGGATGTGGAATAATTTTTTTGGCAAAAATGCCAATCGTCGGATACCGTTTAAAAAACGTTTGCGATATTTATGGAATCAGACCGAGGGCATGTATTCATGGGCGACTGCACCACTAATAATTCTGGTGGTCGGCCGACTGCCACTACTACTTGCTTCTGACGCGGTCAAAACAACGGCCTTTTTTCAAAACGCGCCCATTACTCTAGAGCGACTGATGATGGCAGGCATGATTGGTTTGGTCTTCAATTCAATAATGTACACCTTTATGTTACCGGTTCGGCCCAAGGGCTATGCTTTGTATAATTATTTGATTATGATTATTCAATGGGTAATATTTCCGGTGACGATGATAATCTTTGGCTCTATCCCGGCGATTGATGCCCAGACCAGACTACTTTTGGGTGGAAAATATCGGTTGGGGTTTAATGTGACGCAGAAGAAAGTATAATTCCCACGAATTTACAAATTTTTTTATAAATGACATTCCCTTTAGTTACAATCCAAATTGCAACATTCAATAGCTCAAAGTATTTGCCGGAATGCTTGAAGTCGATTTTTAATCAGACTTATCGCGATTTTCAGGTCTTGGTAATAGATAATAATTCACAAGACGACACAGTCGATTATTTGAAAAAGAATTATCCGGAAGTGACGGTTTTCCAAAATAAAAAGAATCTTGGCTTCGCCAGGGCAAATAATCAAGGTATTAGACTGCTTAATTCTCCCTATGTTGTTTTTTGTAATCCAGACATTATTTTAGAACCCGACTGGCTTGAGATGATAGTGGCTAAGGCTGAGGATAGCTCACTTGAAAATATTGGCAGTTTTGGTGGCAAGCTATATAAATTGAAAATGACTGGTGATGATTTTAATGAATTAGAGAGATCTAACATTATAGATTCCTGTGGATTAAGTATTGCCAAGAATCATCAGATAGTTGAGTTGGGGGCTGGGGGCAAGGATGATGGCTTTGATGAGGAGAAAGAAACCTTTGGTCATAGCGCCGCTCTAGTAATGTACAAAAGACAGGCGCTTGAAGATATCCGTACTAGACTCAAGAATATTGATGAGTATTTTGACGAAGATTTCTTTTTTTATAAAGAGGATGTGGATTTGGCTTGGCGAATGCAACTGGCTGGTTGGAAATCATTATTTTTGCCAATTGCCAAAGCATATCATATGCGAGCGATGGCGAGCGAGGCGAGTCGAGGATTAAAGCAACTGGTGAAAAATAGAAAGAAGCAATCCAAAATTGCCAAGCGATATTCATATCGTAATCATTTTTTTGTCTTAGTCAAGAATCAATTTGGCGCCAATTTGATGAAATACTTACCTCAAATCTTTTGGTATGAATTGGAAAAGGCATTGTATGTCCTGTTTTTTGAGTGGTCAAGCTTGCCGGCAATCTGGCAAGTGATTAGACTACTGCCAAAGATGTCCAAAAAACGAAAATATATTTTAATTAGAGCCCGAGTGGACTCGGAGTATGTAAGAAATTTGATTCAATAATTAATTATTAGGTATCTATTTGTTAGTTAATTTATGGATCCGGTAGAGAAATTTTGAAATGTGCGAAAGGCACAAGTCATTTAACTGAACAGGTGTGATTTCATAACTTTTTTAAATTAATATTATTTTTTAAGATAATTAATTCAAAATTATCCTACAGGATGGAAATATCGATTATCATCAACAACTACAAAACTCGTGGCCTGCTCAAGCAGTGCCTCAAGGGGATATATATGTATCCTCCTAGTGTTGAGTATGAAATAGTGGTGGTGGATAATAATTCTGGCGACGGGTCAGTCCAAATGGTCAAGGAAATATTCCCCCAAGTAAAGCTGATCGAAGCCAAGGAAAATCTAGGTCATCACAAGGGTAATAATCTGGGCATTAAAAAAACAACTGGTAAGTATGTGTTGATCCTCAATACTGATATTGCAATTATTAGTAACGCCATTGATCAGATTTATCGGTTTATGGAAGATCAACTTCAAGCCGCCTTGGTCGGCCCGAGACTCAAAAATCCTGATGGCACGATTCAGATGTCATGTATGCGTTTTCCAGATAAGGTAGTGCCAATATATCGTCGGACATTTCTGGGACGATTTGACTTTGCCAAGAAAAAGATAAATCGTTATTTAATGACTGATTATGACCATAAGTCAACTAGACAAGTGGACTGGATCTTGGGCGCTTGCGCCATGATCAGGCGGTCAGTGATTGATCAGGTGGGGCTAATGGATGAAGATCTGTTTTTGTATTTTGGTGATGTGGCTTGGTGTAAGAAATTTTTTGCGACTGGCTATCAAGTTTACTATTATGCTGATGCAGATATTGTCCATTATCATAAACGTGAATCGGCTCAAAGCGGGATACTGTCAAGAATTTTCTGGATTCATATCATGGACTGGTTTAAATATTTAAGGAAATATTCATAAACATTATGTGGCTTAAAAAAAGAACAACCAAAGATAAGATTGAGGATTTTTTAGTGAATCATCATCTGATTGAACGCCGGAAATTTAATTGGCTATCGTGGGTTACAATCGTGCTAGTGATAATAATTGTGATGGTATTAATTTTTGTTTTGCCACTAATGGTCAGGGCTGGTTTGATTTTGAAGCAGATGGCTCAAGCTGAAAATAAGGTCCAAGTTATTATTGAGTCCACAATTAATGGCGACTGGCAGAGAGTAAATCAAGAATTTGATGGCTTACAGCAGGACGTGGCGATAATTCAGACAAATCTGGGCAAGCTGGGGCCGATACTTATATTTCCGCCGGTTAATAAATCTATTCAGACTTCTAGTCAATTACTGATGACAACCGGCAAGTTAATGTATGGTTATCAGGAAGTATTTACACTGCTGGGTGAGATACAGCTGTCGCTGGATGAAGAAAGTATTGCTTTTGGCTTTACTGATAGTCGGCAAAGGCAAATACTGCTCCAGTCAATTATGGACAATCAAGAGCAGTTTGAAATTATCAAGGGTAGAATTGATAGCGCCAAAGCTGAACTCCAAAAGATAAATTCTAATGATCTCTTGGGCTTGTTCCAAACTAAAATTATACTATATGAAACGGTGCTTGAGGAGGTGATTGATAATTCCATCGTCGCCTTGCCAATTTTTTCTAAACTGCCGGAACTAATGGGCTATGGCGGAGAAAAGCATTATCTGTTTATTTTTCAAAATAATATGGAAATGCGACCGACCGGTGGGTTTATCGGCTCATACGGAATTATCACCGTTAAAGACGGGGAGATTGTTTCTTTGGTTACTGATGATGTATATAATCTAGATCGGCAATCAGAAGGCAAGCTGTTTGAGCTCGCACCCGATCCAATGTTCAAGTACAACGCGCAGAAGTATTGGTATATGCGTGATTCCAATTGGTCGCCAGATTTCCCAACTGCAACAGAGAAGATATTATGGTTTTTTGATATAGAGCGAAAAAATGCTGGACTTCCACCGCAGAAAATTGACGGAGTAATTGCGATTACGCCAGATTTTATCGCTAATTTACTGACCGTGCTCGGTCCGATTGAAGAATATGGTTTAGTTTTTGATGATCAGGATTTTGCTATGGATTTGGAGCGGTTTGTCGAGTTTGATTATGTAAATTATGGTTTGTCGTCAGATGAGCGCAAAAAAATAATTGGTCATCTGACTCAGACACTGATTGGCGAGATATACGATACATCACCACAACAAGCCATTGATTTGTGGTTGGCATTTAAAAAGAATATTGAGCAGAAACATATCTTAGTAAATCTTGCTGATGATGATCTGCAGGCGTTATTTTCTCACCAAAATTGGGCGGGCGAGGTAAAGCCGATTGACGATGATTATTTAATGGTGATTGATAGTGATTTTGCATCTCTTAAAACCAATAGTGTAATGGACAAGGGGATTGACTATTCAGTCAGTATTGATAATAATGGTGATTTGATTGCTAATCTTAAATTGACTTATAACCATACTGGTGAGTTGATTAATGATTTAATAACTAGATATCGAACATACATCAGAGTGTATATGCCAAGTGGCAGTAGGTATATTAGTGGCTATGTTGATGATGGTCGCAATCAGAAAGATTTGAAATTGGATAGCGAGATTAAGTTTGAGCGGGACTTAGATCGGAAATATTTGTCTACTTTTCTGGTCATAGAACCAGGGAGCAGCAAAACTTTGAATTTTATTTATCGTCTGCCCGACAAAGTACAAGACCAGTATCGGTCTGGGCTGTATAAAATACTTGTTCAGAAGCAGTCTGGCTCAATTGGACACAATCTTAATATTAGTCTAAACTTCAATCAGCCAATTGAGGCATACCAAGCAAATAGTCTGCCCGTCCTTTATGATCGCAATTCTGTAATTTGGCAAACTGATTTGTCTGTCGACCGAGAATTCATTATTAAGTTTTAGTTACTTAGTTTATTTATATTCATTAGCATAATTAGTATTTATTCGTATATTAGCATTGATATTATGTTTTTAAGAAGAATCGGAATTGATCTTGGTACTACCAATATCCTTGTCTATATTCCCAAAAAGGGTGTGGTTATTAATGAGCCATCAGTGGTGGCTATTTCTGATGTGGACAAGAAAATTATTGCAGTTGGGATTGAAGCCAAAGAAATGCTTGGTCGGACACCAGATACTATTGTCGCGCGCAAACCACTTAAAGATGGTGTGATCGCTGATTATAAAACAACTGAAGCAATGCTTCGATATTTTATCAATAAGGCGCTTGGTGGCGTCCGTCTTTTTCGGCCGGAAGTTATGGTAGCGGTACCGGCCGGCATCACTTCCACTGAAAGAAGAGCGGTCATTGACGCAACTATTGCCGCCGGCGCCAAAGCGGCTTATATCATCAAGGAGCCGATTGTGGCTGCCATTGGCGCCAATATTCCAATTGGTTCGGCGTCTGGACATATGATCATTGATATTGGAGGTGGTACTTCAGAAATTGCTGTCATTTCCTTGGGTGGGATTGTCGCTTGTAGCTCGGTCAGAATTGGTGGCAATAAATTTGATACTTCAATTACTGAATATGTCAGAAAAAAGTATAATTTAGCGATTGGCGAGCGGACGGCTGAAGAGATCAAGATTAATATCGGCTCGGCCTTATACCTAGATGAAAAGATGGCAATGGATGTCAGAGGTCGTGATATGATCGCCGGTCTACCCAAGACTATTACTGTCACTTCAGATGATGTGACTGATGCTATTTCATCAGAACTGGAAGGAATTATTGCGGCGGTCAAAAGTGTGCTTCATAAAACTCCACCAGAGTTGTCAGCGGATGTGATTGATAAGGGCGTAGTTATGAGTGGCGGGTCAAGTCTGCTAAGAAACATTGACAAGCTAATTACCAAAGCAACTGGTGTGTCAGCTTATGTGGCTGATGACGCTCTCTATTGCGTGGCCAAAGGTACAGGAATTGCGCTTGATAATTTGGAGAGCTACAAGCGCTCCATTTTGGCTACTAAATAAAATTAGCAGTTTATTTTTTGTTTATGACTAAGTATCAATTAAGCACACTTAAATATTTGGAAGCAGAGAGTATAAATATTATTAGAGAAACAGTGGCTTCTTTTACTAATCCAGTGATGCTTTATTCAATCGGCAAAGATTCTTCAGTTCTTTTAAAACTGGCTCAAAAAGCATTTGCTCCAGCGCCAATCCCTTTGCCCCTCCTTCATATTGACACTGGTTATAAATTTAAGGAAATGATTGAGTTTCGGGATTATTATACAAAAAAAATTGGGGCTAAGTTGATTGTTTATCAAAATAAAGAACCGGAAGCGTTGGCTTTAGGGCCGGAAGATTCTCACAGCGACCATTATATTTATTTGAAAAAAACTAAGCCACTTTTGGCTGCGATTAAAGAATACGGATTTAATGCGGCAATTGGTGGTTCTCGTCGTGAAGAAGAAAGGTCAAGAGCTAAAGAAAGAATTTTTTCCGTTCGTAAAGAAGCTGGTGGCTGGGATAGTAAAAACCAGCGGCCGGAATTTTGGTCGCTTTATAATCATCGTTTGTCGAAAAACGAAACTATGAGAATTTTTCCTTTGTCCAATTGGACTGAAATTGATATTTGGGAATATATCAGACAAGAGAAGATTGAAATTGTCCCGTTGTATTTCGCTATTTGGCGTCCGGTAGTGGAGAGAAACGGGATATTGGTGCGTTTGGATGAATTTAATAATTTGAAAGATGGAGAGAAAGCTATTGAAATGATGTGTCGGTATAGAACATTGGGTTGTTCTCCGTCAACCGGAGCAATTCCTTCAGTCGCTTCGAATCTTGAAGAAATTATAATTGAGATAGCATCGGCTAAGCAATCAGAGCGCCAAAGTCGAGCAATAGATCACGGTTCAGAAA
>CAYLUK010000018.1:0-8514 GCA_964386875.1 uncultured Gammaproteobacteria bacterium | reverse complement strand
TGCGATGGAGCAAAAAAAGAAAGAAGGATATTTTTAGTATGACGGAAAATAATTACAATCCTGATTTACCGCTTTTAAGAATAGTAATTTCCGGCAGTGTTGATGATGGCAAATCAACTTTGATTGGCAGACTTTTTTTTGATTTGGGACAAATTTATGAAGATCAGCTGGAATTGATTAAAAATATTACTAGGCGAGAGGGCAAAGCTGGAATTGATTTTTCCCTTTTAACTGATGGTTTGGCGGCCGAAAGGGAACAGAAAATTACCATTGATGTTGCTTACCGTTATTTTACAACCGCTAAAAGACGATATATTATCGCTGATGTTCCCGGTCATGAGCAATATACTCGAAATATGGCTACCGGCGCGGCTAATTCCGAAGTGGCTCTGATTTTAATTGATGCTTCCAACGGAATTCAGATTCAATCAAAAAGACATCTTTTCATTGCTTCTTTGTTTGGCATTAAGCATATATTGGTAGTTATCAATAAAATGGATTTGGTCGGTTATCAGCCGGAAATTTTTGAAAATATCAAAAATGAGTTTAATGATTTTGCCGCTAAATTGGGAATTCCCGATTTGTCGTTTATTCCCGCTTCTTCATTAAATGGCGATATGATAGTCAATCGTGGTGATAATCTGTCTTGGTATCAAGGTTCAACGGTTTTGAGCTATCTGGAAAATATTGATGTTTTATCTCATCGTGATTTGATTAATCTGCGTTTGCCGGTTCAGTTGGTGTTGCGATCCGAACAAAATGATAGGTTTTATGCGGGAATGATTTTTGGCGGTATGATTAAATCGGGTGAATCAGTGATGATTTTGCCGTCGCAAAAAGTCGCCACCATTAAATCAATATTGGTTTCAGCTGAACCAGCAGAATTTGCTTTTTGTCCTCAGTCGGTAGCGGTGTCATTCACTGATCATTTAGATATTAGTCGGGGAGATATGATTGTGAGAGAAAATAATTTGCCGGAAATTAGCAAAGACATTGAGGCGATGATTTGTTGGCTTGATGTCAAGCCGTTTAAAGTCGGCAACAGCTATTTGATCAAACACAACGCCAAAACCATCAGAATTCAAGTTCAATCCATAATATACCATTTGAACATAGACACACTTCATCGCCAGCCAGCCAATAGCCTTGATCTTAATGATATTGGCAAAGTTTATTTGAAATCAACTGAAAATTTGATTTTTGATCCATTTATAAAAAATCAATCGACTGGTGGATTTATTATAATTAATGAAGAATCAAATGATACTGTCGGGGTGGGTATTATTGTTGACCGAAATAAAAATATCAATGCCAGCATCAGGGAAAAAAGTAGCCATTTTTTACTGTCGATTTTTAATAAATATTTGTCTAAGACTCGGGGGCATAGTCATCATATCTCATCTAAGGGAGCGGTCTTATGGTTTACTGGTTTGTCAGGATCGGGTAAAACTACGATTGCCGACGCTCTTAATTTGAAATTAAGGGAGTTGGGAATAAAAACTGAATGTTTGGATGGCGATGTTATGAGGCAATCATTGTGTTCGGATTTGGGGTTTTCACCGGCTGATCGTGACAAAAATATTGATCGCGCTTCTTTTGTAGCTGGGTTATTGAGTCGGCACGGGGTAGTTGTGTTGGCGACATTTATATCACCTTATTATCGGCATCGACAGCTGGCTCAAAGTCGAACAGAAAATTTCATTGAAATATTTATTAACGCGCCATTAGCCGAATGTGAAAAAAGAGACATTAAGGGGCTTTATAAACAAGCCAGAAAAGGCGAGCTTGAATTTTTTACGGGTATTACTGATGATTATGAAGAGCCGACAAATCCCGATATTGAAATAAAAACCGACCAAGAAAGCGTTGAACAGGGAGTTGAAAAAATTATTTGTCATTTGAAATCAATAAATATAAGTTAAAGATATGATTTTGGGCATTGATGCTTCTCGAGCGAACAAGGAAAATAAAACCGGCACGGAGTGGTATTCGTATCACGTGATTGAGGAATTGAAAAAAATTATGTCTGATAAATATCGGGTGATTTTGTATTCCATTGATATATTGAAAGGGGATTTGGCAGTCGTGCCATCAAATTTTAAAGCCCAAATTTTAAACTGGCCACCTAAATATTTATGGACTCAAATTAGATTGTGGTGGGAATTAATCATCAATTCCCCAGATGTTTTATTTGTGCCGGCTCATACGATTCCGTTTTTGCCGATTAAGAAAAAGATTAAGATAGTGGTGACAGTTCATGATGTGGGGTTTAAACGATATCCGCGGTTGTATAAGCCAATTCAGGTTTGGTATCATGATTTAACAATGAGAAAGATCATTCGGCGGGCTGATGTGATAATTACTGATTCACAGTTTTCCAAACTGGAGATAATGGATTTGTATAGTGCCAAGCCAGAGAAAATTAAAGTTGTGTATCTTGGATATGACAGCTTAAAATACAATCAAAATTCCACCAGAGTTGATTTGGCAAAATATAACATTAGTCAGCCATATCTATTGTATATTGGTCGGTTGGAAAAGAAAAAAAATATATTGGGCATTGTCCAATCTTTCATTTTAGCCAAAGAAAAGCATCTAGATTTAAAATTAGTATTAGTCGGCAATACAGGCAAAGATTTTGAGAAAATCAGGGAGATAATCAAGCAAAATAAAATTCAAGCTGAGATTATAATGCCTGGGTATGTCCCGGAAGATGATTTGCCGGAAATTATTCGTCAAGCAGAAATATTTGTATTCCCGACTTTATATGAGGGTTTTGGCTTGCCGATTATTCAAGCTATGGCTTGTGGTACGCCGGTAATCACTTCCAATATTAATCCACATCTGGAAGTAGCAAGTGATGGCGCCGTGTTTGTCAGTCCTCAAAATCCAACCGACATCGCCGGGCAAATAAATAAAATTTTGGCAGATGAGGAATTTAAAAATGATTTAATTGGTAGGGGATTAGAAAGAGTAAAGATTTTTTCTTGGCGCAAAACATCAGAAGATATTTTTGAGTTTTTAAACTAGTGTAATTTGTGTTAAAATATAGTAAAGATAATTATAAAATTATCTCAATATATGACGAGTGAACAACTGCAATTCCAGTGGGATATTTGCGGCCATGAAAATGTTGCCAGTTTTTTGCAGTCGGCTATTATTGGTGATAATGTTGCTCATGCTTATCTACTGGTCGGCTCCAAACATCTTGGTAAGCACGCCCTAGCCAAGGAGTTTATCTCGTCAATTTTCTGTCAGACTAATGGTGGAATTACGCCGTGTGGCGAGTGTGTTCATTGTCGTCAGCTGAAAAACAATCTTCATCCTGATGTATACCAAGTAGAGCGTCAAATTAATGAAAAAACCGGCAAGCTGAAGAAAAACATCAGTGTTGATCAGATTAGGGATCTGAAAAATAAATTACAACAAGCAACATTGTTTAATAGTTATAAGGTGGCAATAATTGCTGAAGCCGAGCAGATCAGTATCAGCGCCGCCAATGCTCTGCTTAAAGTTTTGGAAGAGCCAACTCCCAAGACTGTTATTATTTTGATTACCAGTGACATTGGTAGTATCCCGGTGACAATTATCTCTCGGTCGCAAGTGATCAAATTTTTACCGGTCGCGACTAAAGATATTGAAAGTTTTCTGGCCAGCCACAATATGTCAGCTGATGCCAAAAAAATCGCCAAGTTATCATTTGGTCAGCCGGGGATAGCCATCGCCTTGTCAACTCATCAGGACGTCTTTGATAAATACATCAAAGATATTAATGATTTTTTTAATCTGATTGACGCCAATATTAATGATCGGTTCAATATTATGGATGATTTGATTGTCTGGAATCGTGATGAAGCGATTAACACCAGTCAAATAAATAAACTTTTTAATAATTGGCAGATAATTTTGCGAGATTTAATGTTGTGTCAGAATAATAATGAGCCCTTGATTGCTAATTTTGACTATCTCACTCGGATTAATGCGTTGAGTAGTCGTTTTTCGCTTGGTCGAATTAGTAAAATTTTAAAACACATTTCTTTATCCAAAAAATATTTTCGTCAAAATGTTGGGTCACGGTTGATACTTGAAAATTTAATTATAAATATTTAAATTATAAATCTATGTCCAGGTTCAAAAAAGCATTTTATCTATCGTCATTGGCGTTACTGCTTGTGGTTGTTAGTGGCTGTACCATTAGTCTAGGTCAGCCCAAAAACAAAGCGGTTGATGGTGGGGTCTGGAAATCAACTGATAGTGGCAAAACTTGGAATCAGACAGTAGTAATGCCATCTTCAAGCGGTAGTCCTCGGAGTATTTCGGATATTAGTGTTGGAAAGATGATTTATGATCCGCAGGATTATAATGCTATTTATCTGGCGACCAACGCCAACGGAATTATTTATACTTATGATGGTGGTCAGAATTGGCAACAATTCAAGCAATTAATTAAGGGTAAAATTAATGACATTGCGGTTGATCCGGAATATAAATGCGTTTTGTACGCGCTTGGCGCCAATAAATTATTTAAGTCCGCTGATTGTGGACGATCATGGGTTAATTCGTATTTTCATCAAAATTCGACTGTGTCATTAACATCAATTGTGATCAACCAGTCAAATCATCAAGTTGTTTATGTCGCAACCAGTGAGGGCGAAATAATCAAAAGTATCAACAGCGGTGAAACTTGGACTACGGTGTTTCGGGCGCTAAAAGGATCTTTTGTTGATTTAATAATGGATCCCAAAGATTCAAAAATAATTTATGTCGCCACTGCCAAAGATGGCATTTACAAGACGGTTGATGATGGCATCACTTGGAATTCATTGGGTGAGGGTTTAAAGTTATATTCTGGCAGTCATGAATATAAAGATTTGATTGTTGATCCTGCCACTGCTGGCGGTTTGATTTTGATATCAAAGTTTGGTATGATTAGAAGTCGTGATGGTGGGGTCACCTGGGATATTATAAATTTACTGCCTGATAAAACCATCATTTATTCAGTCGCCGTTAATCCTCAAAATAGTAATGAGATTTACTATTCGACTAGATCCACCCTGCTCAAATCGACTGATGGTGGGGTTTCCTGGTCATCACAAGAATTGCCGTTTAGCCGAGTGGCAAATAGTATATTGATTGATCCGGAGAATCCAGCTGTTGTATATTTAGGAACATTTAATGTTAAATAAAATAATATGAGTATAATTGATAATCATCAAAATGAATTTGGCGGGGCAATAGAGCATTTTAAGCAAGATATTTCCAGTCTTAAAACCGGACGAGCCAATCCTGCGGTTTTAGATGGGATAGCAGTCAGCGCTTATGGAGTTCAAACTCCTCTCAATCAAGTCGCTTCCATTTCAGTGGTTGAGGCGCGATCAATTGTGATCCAGCCTTGGGATAAAAACATTATTAATGACATTGACAAAGCGATCAGTCAGTCTGGTTTAGATCTAGGCGCGATCAATGAAGGCGACAAAATTAGGATTACCGTGCCACAGATGACAGAGGAGTCTAGAAAAGAAATTGTCAAATTACTTCATCATAAGATGGAAGAGGCGCGAGTCGCGATTAGAAATATCAGAGATAAGATTAAGGAAGAAATTTTGGAGGCAGAAAAGAACAAAGAGTTTGGCGAAGACGAAAAATATAGTCAAATTGAAGAGCTAGATAAGAAGACTGGCGATCATAACGACCAGATTAAAGAGGTGGGAGACAAAAAAGAGCAAGAAATAATGACAGTGTAATTTTGTTAAGATACAAGACAAAATAATATTAACTAGCTATAGTTTTTATGGCGATTCAATTATATTTAAGATGTAAATAAATTTTTAATTCATCTAATTTCTAATTCACCTAATAAAAATTATGAATTAAAAATTTAAAAGTTATTCTTTTTGGTTTTTTTTATTTTTTCTAATGTTTAGTCACTTTTATATGTTATGTGTCTTTTTATTTTTTGCTTTAGATCTTGGACATTTTATTAGAAATTAGGTAAATTAGAAATTTATTTTATTTTATGTTTATAACAATTATAGTTTTTATCGCAATTTTGTCAGTCTTAGTTTTTGCCCATGAGCTTGGGCATTTTTGGACTGCGCGCAAATTCGGCGTTCAAGTAGATGAATTTGGCTTTGGTTTGCCACCAAGAGTTTTTGGGTTTAGAAAAATAAATGGTAAGTGGCAGTTGGTCTGGGGTAAGAACAATACCGCCACCGGTGGTTCCACAATCTTTTCACTTAATTGGATTCCAATTGGTGGCTTTGTCAAAATCAAGGGAGAAAACGGCGATGAGGCCGGGGATAGTGACAGTTTTGCCAGCAAGCCGATTTGGCAGAGATTGATTATGTTGTCAGCTGGCGTATTTATGAATTTTGTGTTGACGGTGGTGATACTTATAATCGGCTTTGGCGTGGGACTGCCGGCGGTTGTAAGTGATGATGTTGGTTCAGCCATAGTCTCTGATTCAAATATTCAAATTTTGGAAGTATTTGATAATTTACCAGCTCAAATTGCAGGGATTGAAGTCGGGGATATCATTTTGTCTATAGATGAAAAAACATTTGAAAATTTAGACAGTGTCTATAAGTATATTGTCAGTCAAAAGGATGACACGGTGGCAGTACTAGTCAAACGTGGTGATGAAGAATTAAGCTATGATGTTATAGTGCAAGATTATGATCTTAGCACTGGCATTGGTGTGTCATTGTTCCAGACTGGTATTGTGAGGTATCCATGGTACATTGCAATTTGGCAGGGGATTAAGATGAGCTTTATCTGGCTAGTAACCATTGTCATGGCTTTTGCTATGTTGATTAAAAATTTGATTGTCGGCGCGCCAACTGGAGTGGAAGTCGCTGGACCAGTGGGTATTGCGGTGATGACTGGTCAATTTGCTCGGATGGGGTTTATCTATGTGATGCAATTTACGGCGCTACTATCGCTAAACTTAGCGATTATTAATTTTGTGCCTTTTCCGGCGCTTGATGGTGGCCGAGTGCTGTTTTTGATCATTGAAAAGATCAAGGGCAAGCCAGTCAATCAGAAGTGGGAAAATCTAGCTCATAATATTGGTTTTATATTGTTGATGGTTTTGATTTTATTTGTGACTTTTAAAGATGTCGGTCAGTATGGCGGGAGAATGATTGATGTGATCAGAGGAATTGTCGGGTTATAATATCGGATTTTGGATGTTTAATTAACTAAGCAACTAATTAAGATGAAAATTCAGATTCCTGATAATTTAAATCCGCTATTTGTCATCCGGCGAGCTAGCTATGGTCAAGTCAGAGATAGACGAGCTAGTCAAGCGAGCTTTGCCCGTCGGCTTGGTTTTGGTATTTATCCGCGGTTTCACGCTTATATCAACGGCCAAGTAATTAATCTGCATCTTGACCAGAAACAGGCGAGCTATCAAGGATCTAATATGCATAGCGGTGAGTATGATGGCGAAACAGTGGAGAATGAAGCGAGCAGGATTCAACAAATAATAGAGAGTTTAAATAGTCAGAGAGAAGTAGCTTCGACAGTGGAAGAGAAAAAAGGGTTTTGGAGCGGGTTGTTTGGAAAATAAATGACTAAGAAACAAGATACAAGAAACAAACAACTTTCAAATCTTAAAATTTAATAACCAAACGTTTATAATTTGATTATTTAATTCCTTGTTTTTTGTATCTTTTGGCTTAGCTTTAAAATTATTATTTGCTTTATTATCACTATTTTTGCTAATATACATTGATATTTAATATTAAATATTATGAAACAATCAAAGCTTTTTACTCGGACACAAAAGCAGGCGCCAAAGGACGCGACTAGCGTTTCGCACAAATTTTTGGTTCAAGGTGGTTTTATAGATATGCTAATGGCCGGGGTATATACATATTTGCCATTAGGCTGGAAAGTGATTAATAAGATATCAGATGTTGTCCGAGAGGAGATGAATGCAACCGGTGCTCAAGAAATGCTAATGCCGACGCTTCAGCCCAAGAATATTTGGGATGAGACTGGCCGATGGGAAAGTTTGGAAGAAGTGATGTATCAGTTTAAGGATCGATCAGACAAAGATACTGGGCTGGGCGCGACTCATGAAGAGGTGATTTATGATATTGTCAGGCGCAATATTTCATCATATAAGGAAGTGCCGTTTGCAATTTATCAGATTCAAAATAAATTTAGAAATGAGCTTAGACCTAAGGGCGGAATTATGCGCGGTCGAGAGTTTATAATGAAGGATTTATATAGCTTCCATCTTATTCAAGCAGATCTAGACAAATATTATAATGAAGTGACTCAAGCTTATAAACGAGTTTATGAGCGGTGCGGTCTGCAGTCAAAAGTCGTGGAAGCATCTGGTGGAATTTTTACCAAAAAATATTCTCATGAATTTCAGGTTGTGTCTGATGCGGGAGAAGATAACATTATCTATTGCGATAAATGTGATTATGCTCAAAATGTTGAAATTTCAAAATTAAAATTAGGTGATGAGTGTCCTAAATGCGCTGGTAGTCTTAAAGATGG
>CAYLUK010000017.1:0-17161 GCA_964386875.1 uncultured Gammaproteobacteria bacterium | reverse complement strand
AATATGCCACCGTCGGAAACCACGCCAAGGCTGGTCCGGTTGTGTGCTTGAACCAACCATCTAATAGCGGCGTTCAGATGGTCAACATCGGCATAAATCGTTTCAAATTTATTTCTATAGTCGCGCCAAATAACGACTAGATACGATGGCCGCAAATAAACAGCGCTCAAATAAAAAATTTTATTTTTTATTTTGTGCCAAATAGTCATATTTATTTTTTTCATCGCTAGTTGACAATATCCTGACGACTTCATTTCTATAAACATTCCACAAATTATCCATTTCATCTGTCATTTTATTATTTCTATCCCTTTCCCAGACCGACACATAATTGACATTATAACCGGTGTCATAAACGGCCGCCACATAATTTTCCAACCGATGTTCATATTGATCTATGTGAAAATCGGTGCTTAAGATAGTTTTGATTTTAACCGACAGATTAGACATATCAGAATGCTTGAAAATATTTGGCAGCTTCAATGTTGTTCCGGAATTGCCCAGCTGGATGCCTGGCTTGTTCAGCATAGCCGCCTCAGCTAAGGTGGTGCTACCAGGACTGATGACCAAGTCAGCTTTTTTTAAAATATCTTCGCTTGAAATTTGATAGTCAATCAGTTTGACATTTATAGTTCTGGCAATTTTTTCAATATAAGATGACGACCTTTTACCCGCCATTTGCGGATGTTCTTTAACTGCCAGAGTGTAATCGTCTGGCAGTGACATCGCCACTTGTCTGGCTGTCTCTATCTGATTGCTAAAATAAGAAGCCGTGATGTCAATCATTGTTTCGGGCTGACTTTGTAAAGGGAAATAAACAAATTTATCCAATTTATCAAAAGGATAATAATTGAAATTATCAATAAACCGCCGATATCTTTTTTGGCTGTAATGATCCCTTAATATTATCTTTGGCGGACGATACTCCGTTGAAATGCCTATATTGTCCCAAGGATTTTGAGGCCGTTTGACATACCAACGCAAAATGTTTTTATACGGTTCAACTTCATATCTTATTCTATGTTCAAACGACATTTTGGTTTTTTCTTTGAAGTAAGCGGGCTTTTTAAATTCCGCTCTGAATTCAGCGATATATTGTATGGCCATTTCCCGATTGGAGCTGTCTGTTCTACCGCTGTTTAAATCATCCACCCGGCTATAAAATTCTCCTTCGTCTTCATTATAGCTGTGGGTAAAAATGGACATACCTTTGACTTTACTATCAGTCAAGACGATCATTTTAACGCCGGTTTTTTTCCCGTACAAATTAAACATAATATGATACAAATCCACAAAATTCGGCGCAATAATAATATCCGGACCAAACCCATTAAATACATATTTAACTGACTTATAGACTGCCTTAATATAATAAATAATCTCTTCGTCAGATGTATTTTGCTTAAAGCTGTAATAATATTTATCCTTATATGATCGAATAAAAAGACGCATAGAATAAACCAGCGGCCAAACGCTGTCAATATTCAAATCGTCGCATATCTGTGCCAAAGAAAAATCATCTTCGGCCAAATATTCTTTAGGATTGGCCATAATATCATCTCGGCCGAAAATTAACTCATAATTAACCTTATTTTGATTCAATATATATTCATGGGTACTTCTTTTTGAGGTAATAGCAGCCACGCGACACCCTGCACGCTGAAACTTTTCAGCGATAACATTACCAACATTGATTCCCCAGCGCCGCTGTTGGAATAATAATATTTTTTTTCCTTTTAACTCATCCATATTTTTATTCTTTATTTATTTCTTTTAATAGATTATGGGCGACCAAGGTACTGGCAGTTTTGACCAAGTCAACAAAACTTATACCGGAACGGATTGAAATATCCATGATTGAATTTTTGCCATCAGACATATTCAACACCCATAATATGGCAAAGATATCAATTTTACCCTTTTGACCGCCCAGCGAACGGTACAATCCCCGTCGACCTAATTGTGGCTCACATTTCTGATTTAAATTAAGATAAGTTTTATTGTTTTCCAAAGTGTTAATAATCTTCTGATACAATTTAAACGACTGCCCAAGCGCTTCTGGACTGACAAAATCTAAGTTGTCGGCTGAAGTATGATACCGGTCAAATTCATTATAAACAGATCTTGTTAACGAGCCGACCGGCAGATTAAATCCCGGCGAACAAAACTGACATTCGTCACTCCCTGACGGGAAGAAGTCATTCACCTTGAATTTATAACCCGATTGCTCCAATACATTTTGAACTATTTGATCTATTTCGGCCTTGCCTTGACGACTTTTTTTATAAGTGAAATCGCCACTGTCGCCCAAACAAGTTGCTATTAGTCCGTGCTTTATATTTGACGTTTTATTCTCATTCTGACTCAACCAAACAATTGAACCAATAGTTTCCGGAATAAATAAAAAACGATATGAATATTTCAAGTCCTGCTTTTTATTAATTAAATCCTTAGCCAAAGATACAAGCAGAGTTACCCCACTTAAACTGTCATTAGCCATTGACGGGTGGCACACATAACAAGACAACAAAACCTCATCTTTACTCTTGCCTTCAATATATAGCTCGCCATAGTTCAAACAGCCGTCAGTAAGCGTAGAATCAATCACTACCTCATAAGTATCATCTTTTAGGGTCTGATATTGATTATGAGTCAAACAAAATCCCCAATCTTCATTATAATAAGAGGTTAAATATGGAATCCAATCAGGCTGATCTGGCAAGGTGTGAAGATGAAATTTAAGTTCACTTAAGGTCATCTTTTTATTAACTGCCATGCTATAGCTTACAACGTGCAAATTTGACTGCTTAAAATCAACAATCCTTTCGCCCTTGGAATTTTTAATATAAGCATCTTTAATGTTCCATTCATAAGGCACTGTCCAATCAAATACTTTTGTGCCGGTAGCAATTTCTCTTATCTCTAAAGGCACCAAACCACCAATAATGTCTAAAGTCTCTCTGACGCCACTACCAGTAATACTGCGACAAATTGGAAACAACTTTTTAATTAGATTATACATATCACTACCATTTTCTGACTCTTTATCAGCGCCAACGCTTCCCATTTCTTTTGAGCCCACAGAAAATACTCCCAAAATCGTTGTAGATTTACCCGTTAAAATTTTAGGCGCGTAACGATTTTTTCCAGAAAAGGGCAACACGCGACCAATCAAAAATTGCAATTTTAGTGGCAATTTCCAAATCAAAGATGATTTTTTAACAGTCCATAACCCGACAAACTCTTCTTTAAATTTAAATATCCTCATCAAGTAAGACAGGCTTCGCGGGTTGTATGGCTTAATATGGGTCGGATCGTCATAGAAAGTCTTGACCGTATAATCAAAATTTGGCGTGACAATAATAACTATACCACCAGCCCTTAATACTCGCTTGATTTCACCCAGTATATTTGAGACATCATTGATATGTTCAATTACCGCATAAAAATGAACAATATCAAAATGATTATCTGGATAGGGCAAACGGTTATGCTCAAAATTCACTCCACTATCAATATCAAGGCCAGTCGCCGACAACCCTTGCGTTTTACAATACTCAACAAAACTGCCATCGCCACAACCAAGATCCAATAACTTACCCTTAAACGGACGGTTAAGAATATGAGTAAAAAAATTAGTCAAGGTTTCAAATAGTCGACCATTCAAATAATCTCGCCCGCTTTTAGTTTCAGCTAAGGTGTGTTGTGATTGATAATTTTTCTTTATATTATTATCCTTCATTTTCTTCTTTTAATAAAAAATTAATGTTTTCATCTAACTTTTTATAAATTTCCTTAAACAACAGGTCGGTTGAAATTGTCAAAACCGCATCAAGACCCAGTTTAATTTCTTTGATCAGCTCATTTGCCATCAGATATCTTTCCAACTTTTTATAATAACTAGTTGAATTCTGATCCAAGCGACGCGCAAAGTAGTAATACTCATCTTCATAATTTTTTTCGCCATCAATAATCCGACCCTTAAATTTTTTTGTAAATCGGTAGGGGACTTTGTGCATACATTCAACATGGTGAACAAAAGTACATTCCCTGGTTCCAAATAAGACCACCTTTCCATTGAGCCGATGAAGCTTATCAAAAATAGAATATTGCCCTAATGAGTTATGGCCAATGTCGATTAAATCATCTCGATGCTTGCCCCAAACTGCGACTGATAACATTGGATCAATTGTTCTCCTTACATCAGGCAAGCGCCTGAAATACTCAGTCAAAATACCAACCGTGGACTTACTACTTTCTTTGTCATATACCTTGCCTTCACTGAAACTATATGTAAAAGTCGGCATAACTATTGTCCCATAATCACCAACACACTCCTGAAAAGATTCAACTAACGACTTAAAGAATGTGTCACGACTACTGGCTATTAACTTGCCAAAAACCGATACATCAGAATGAACCAAAATAACATCACCAGGCTCTATGCCTGATTTTTCCAACGCATTAATAATATCTTCCTTAAATATCTGCTTGCCATTTGCCTCGTATAATGGCTGCCGGTCTAAATTTTTATTTGTTTCGGTCATATTTTTATTTTTATTTAACGACAAAGTGACATTAAAGAATCTAAATTCTTAATATCTCTCATTAAAAAATCAGAATAAAAATCCTTGATTTCATCTTCACTAAAATACTTCTTCTGAATTTCAATAGTATTTTGCATTCTTTCTTTATTGAATAAAACCTCGGTCAAATAACGAAAATGAATTTTCTTCATAAACTCCGGCGACAACAGTGGCGTAGCGCAGAATTCTATCTGGTGATATCCACCACTCTCCACTTTTTCCATTTCCGTCCTAGAAAATCCCTCTTGAATCGCCATTTCATAAAGCTTGGTATTCTTGTAGTATTTAGTGGCATAAAACATCGGTAAGCATTTTTTGAACTTCTTCATCATCAACAATGTCGCCTCAACTTCGGCTTTAGTTTCGGTGGGAAAACCAAACATAAAAAACAATCTGACCATAATTCCCCGATCACAACTATAATTAATGTTTTCTTCTATTTTTTGCAAATTAAGATTCTTGTTGATATATCGCTGTAATCTTGGCGATGCAGTTTCAACCGCATAAGCCACGGTAGCCGTGCCCGCCTCAACCATCTTGTCAATAAATTTCTGATCCAGCCGATCACCTCTTAATCCGTTAGTAAAATGCAAATTAATTTTTATTTTGGAATCAATAATTTTATCAAATAATTCCATCGCCACTTCATAATTCAAATTAAAAGCGTCGTCAATAAAGAAAAAATCATTAATCGCCAATTTTTTATGTAATCTTTCCATTTCACTAAAAATAATTCTAGGCGACCTAAATCTCAAACTCTGGCCGAATAAATTATGGCAGAAAATACAACTATATGGACAGCCCCGGCTTGATTCAATGAGCGCATTTTTTCTTCTGACTGAAGCCCAATTCATTTTATTGGCATATTTATCCAAATCAATTAAGGCATAATTGGGAAATGGCAACTGATCCAAATTATGAATAAATTCTCCCGGTCCGTTAAATATGCACTGGCCGTCTTTGCGCACGGCCAAACCAGGCAAATCGCGATAATCCTCATTATTCAACAATTTAGATATAAGCGTTTTTAAGGTAAGCTCACCTTCACCGACGATTACCGCATCAGCCGGGGTGTTTTCTATGACATCTTTATATGCTGATGACGCGTGCGGACCGCCAATCATTAAAAATAAATTGGGAAACTTCTCTTTTATCTTGTGACTCAGCTGATACAGCTCATCAGCGCTAATTGACAGTGATCGAATACCGATGTAATCGAAGTTAACGCTGGCAATTACCTCGATCGCCTCGTCTTCAGTCAAAAAATCTATACCCGACTTTATAATTTTCACTTCCAAATCAAACTGGGACTGTAAAAATGTGCCCAAAGACATAAGTCCAAGGGGCAAGGTAATCATCGACATTGGTCGATGATTACCTTGATATATAAAATAATCACTTAGATCGATAAATAGTATTTTTTTCATCTTTTTATCGGCTCTAAATAAGATAGAAATTCCTGATGAATTTTCTCTGACGAGGCACAAATATTTTTGGCTTGGACACTTATCTCTTGACCATTAAAGTCAGACACCAGAGCTCCTGCCTCACTGGCAATTAATATGCCGGCTGCCACGTCCCACACTTTTGGTTCAACAATCCAAAAACCATCAATTTTTCCTTCAGCTAAATAAGCCAAAGCCAAAGCCGCTGAACCGAGTCTTAATGCCCCACGGGAGCTATCATTAATCTGACCAAACACCTGATATTCATCTTTTTTATCTTTTGATTTTTCACTTGAAAAACCAGCGATAAATAGGCAATCACGACAACTGGCCTTATCACCAACATCAATTATACTGTCATTTTTGTAAGCACCTTGGCCACGCTCGGCATAATATAACTCCTGACTAAATGGGTTATATATTACACCAACGATCGGCTTGCCACCTTTGATCAATGCGATAGAGACCACACAAAGCTCAATGCCTTGGCTATAATTAACAGTGCCGTCAATTGGATCAATATACCAAACATATCCACCACTACTATTACCAGTCGTACCCATTTCTTCGCCTACGATCATATGATCTGGAAACTGGGCTTTAATTATGTTAATAATATTTTTTTCTGAAAGTAAATCTACCTCGGTCACAACATCACGAATATTCCCATTTTTTATATTAAAGTCCTTAACAGTTGCAAAATTACCAATCAAAATCTCACCGCTGGTCTTAGCGGCATTTATTGCCAACTCCAAATAATTATGGTTATCCATACTACCTGCTAACAGTTATTTAAAAAAATTTTCAATCGGTTTATCTAAAATATAACGACTAAGTGGATCATCTATTTCAATGCCGGAAATTTCTTTGAGCACCTGGGCATCAGACACATCTCGACGCAAATTCTGAATATATTTGGCTTCGCTATCATCCTCATTATGATAATTTAAGGCGGCCTTAATCCCACAAGCAATATTGTAGGGGTCAATCTTATAAAAAGTGCATATTCTAAGTCCCAAAATCAACCGATTGTCACTAGACAGTTTTCTAATTGGCTCTCTCGCTACTCTAAAAATCGGATCAAACAGTAATTTATTCCGAAAACGTTTCAGCTCCTTGTCTCGATAATACCGAGCAAATTTTTCATCTGCTAACTTTGAAATAATAACCGCTTCTGTCATTTCATTAATTGCCCCACAGACAACTTCGTTAATTTCTGCATCTGTCATCGCTTGATGAATAAATTCATAGCCACGCAAACTCCCCAGATAAGCCACAATCGCATGAGGCATATTATGAATAAACATTTTGCACATCCAATGCATCTTTAGCTCTGATAGTTCCAATTGTAAAACCTCACTAGGTAAATCATAATTTCCCTGTTCTAAAACTAATACCCCCTTTTCAGTCACGATTGACAATGGATCAATTGCCAACATTTCAGCTGACGCTGTATTGGAAGTAATCACGTCAGGAATGCCAAAATAAATATTTTTATTACCTGACAACTGCCGCAACTTAATTGCTGACTTATTATCATTCTCACAAGAAATTACCGCTTTAGCATCTTTCAAATAATCAACTAATTCATAACATTGATTTGGACCAACACAGGTAAAAACCAAATCATAATCTTTGATATCAATTTTATCACCATAATTATAAACAGCGACATAATCAATATTATTATATTCATAACCGCTATCAGTCGCAATAACAGCGCGGTAGTTACTGTGCCCTTTCATTAGCTCAACCAATTTAGGATTTTTATCAACAAAACTCAACTCACATTTATAAGGCAGTAAAATGTGGGGCAAAAATCCACGACCAATGGCGCCAGCGCCAAAAATTAGAATCTTTTTTTTATCACTCATGGTAATCTCTTATTTTTGTAATTATCTATCTCCCTTAACTGACGCTTTAATATTTTACCTGAAGAACCCTTTGGAATATTATCAATAAATTCAATTTCACTTGGAGTCTTGAATTTACCCAACTGCTCCTGGCAATACGCAATTAGATCTTCTTTGGTGACAAAGCTATTATCTATTAAAACAACAAAACTTTTAATTATCTCGCCCATAAATTCATCAGAAATACCAATGGTGGCCGCCTCAGCCACCGCCTCGTGTGTAAGCAAAACCTCATCAATCAAATTGGGCGCAATATTAACTCCGCCCTTAATAATTAAATCTTTCTTCCGATCAACATAAAACACATAACCATTCTCATCAATTTTACCCAAATCACCAGTGCAGAAATATCCGTTTTTAAAGCAAGCAGAAAAATAATCATCATTTTTATAATAACCTAGAAGTCCCTTACTCTTAACCGCGATCTCTCCCACCTGACCCATTGGCACTTCATTGCCACTGTCGTCAATAATGATCATTTCAACGATGTCTAGTGGTTTGCCGACCGTGCCACTAGGCCGGTCCGGATCTAACGGATTGTCAAATGTCATCTGGCCGGTTTCTGATAATCCGTATTTATTGGATATTGGCAGATCAAACATCTGTTTAAACGAACTTTGAAGTTTGGGCGCCAAAGCAGCCGAGCCACAAGCCACATATTTCAACTTTAACTGCTGACGATCATAATCAGGATACGCCGTATTTAAAATTAAATAAATAACAGTTGGCACCGTTTCGACATATGTAATGCCATATTCTTTAATTATCTGCCAAAAATCTTTTCTAATTTTCATAAAATTCTCAGCAAATACCATTGTACCGCCCATATACAAAGTCGGCAAAAGTGAGTAGTTTATTATTGCCGTATGAGCCATGGGTAAAATACCCAAATGGATAGTATTGGATGTGTGGCCAAACCCGCGACAACATGATGCCACAAGATCAATCTGGTTGTGATGAGCACAAGCAATCGCCTTCGGTGCAGAAGTGGTGCCGGAGGAATAATATAAACAAGAAATATCATCCTCGTTCAGCTGCCAATCAATTTTATCATTGCCATAATCGCTGATAGTATTAAGAAAAGAATTATTACCCTCAAACTCAACCGGCCAAACATTACGATCCTCGGCTATCTTTTCAAATTGACCAGCAGTAGCAATTATTAACTTCGGAGAAATAAATTCTAAATCTGCGCGAAGTTCGGCCTCACCGGCAGTGGCTGGAATTGGGTGAACAACACTGCCTAGTCGAATACTAGCGAAATACACCAACAAAAATTCAATTGAATTTTTCAAACACAAAAATATTACATCATGAGGAGCGACTCCCTGATCATATAAAAATCTCACTGTCTGATTAACCAACGCATCAAAATTACTATAAGAATATCTCTTGCCGCTGGACAGATCAATTAAAAAATCTTTGTCCGGAATTTTGTTAGCCCAATAAGACAAAACTTGGGACAAATTTTTTAAATTTTCTTTTTGATCGCTTGACCCAGAATTTGAGATGTCATCAGCTGGCTTGCCTAATTTATTAGTAATTATTTCCACCAAACTTTGAGCACTATCAGCATCCAAGGCGTCGCCAATATCAATACTAATATTAAATTCCTTTTCCAGCCGAACAATCAATTCCAAATGAGCAAATGAATCCCAATTGTCAAATTCGCATTGTTTTTTTGACAGTTTAAAATCATCCAGTATCAACTCTGGGAATAATTCAACAAATATTTTCTTTACTTTTTCTTCTATGTTGTTCATAGACTAAAAATTAATAATTACTGTAGCGATGGCATAATCCTGACAGTGAGACAAACTAATGCTAATATTAATAGCTGCCATATTCTTATTGGTGAAACTAAGCTTTGGCACGCCATTATCTTCACGGATAATCTCAATATCTTTATATTCCAAGTTTTTTTTACCTAAACCACCAAGTGCTTTAATCGTCGCCTCTTTACCAGCATAACGCACTGCCAAATGTTGGGCCGGATTCTTCGTGGACAAACAATAAGTCAGCTCGCCTTTCGTAAACACCTTAGTCAAAAACGGATCATTAATATTATTATTAAATTTCCTAAACCGACTAATTGTTTCAATATCCGTACCGACAGCAAAATTGTTATTATCTGATTTCATACAACTTAATCTTTTAATTATGTTTTAAATAAACATTTTTATCATCTTCTTTATATATCTGAAAGTTATTATATTTAAATAGCTTAATTGATGGCAAGTTGTTCTGTTTCACCTCTACCAGGATATTTTTATCTCCCAGAATGGGCTCACTTAAAGTTTTGCTCAGCAAATAATTACCCAAGCCATGACTATGATAGCTGACATCAATTGCAATTGAGATAATATAACCGCCTTTTTCTTTATTTATGTCATAACGACAATAACCAATAGTTACATCATCTTTATCCCTCAAAACAAAACAATGATTTTCTTTCAAATCAGAAAAATATTTCTGTTTAAACCACACATTATGATCAACAAAAGAAATTTCTGCTGAATTATTGGATTGTTCTCTGACAATATGATTATTTCTAATTTCCCAAATTCTTCTAGAATCTTTTTCTTCAACTTTTATAATTTTAAAATCTTCTAATTTTTTATTATCACCAATCAAATTATAACTTAGTGGCGTGCCTCGTTCTATATCAGTGACGGCAACCTGACCAATAATTTTGGCAAAATATTTTGGCGCTAATCCCTGTCCGGGACGAATCGAACGGACGTTTTTAGTCGTAAACTTTTCTCCAGCCATAACATCTTTGACCACAAATAAAGATTTTCTAAACTGAACATTAGCTGATTCATGGTCACCCGGACCGTATGATGGCTGACCAAGCATCTGTTCAACCTTTCTAATATCACTCACCAGCTTTTTAAATTCTTGAGGCTCAAGTGAAAATTCAGCGTCAGGTCCGCCGTCAGACCGACGGAGTGTCAAATGTTTCTCAATCACTAAAGCGCCCAGCGCAACCGCTGAAAGTGCCACCTCGTTATCTAATGTGTGGTCAGACAACCCGGAAATAACCCCAAAACGCTGGATTATATCAATTATCGTCCTTAAATTCATTTCTTCCGGCTTGGCCGGATAAGAGCTGACGCAATGAAGGACGACAATTTGCGGACACCCATTTTCAGTCAGAGTTTTAATCGCTAATTCAATCTCTTGAGTTGAAGCCATACCCCGCGACATAATTACCAGCTTTTTAGTCTGACCGATTTTTTCCAGTAGTGGAATATCAACCACCTCAAACGAAGCCACTTTATAAATTTCCACTTCCATTTTTTCCAAAAAATCTACCGCCGTATTATCAAAGGGGGTGGAAAATAATATCAACCCCAAACTTTCAGCATACGCCCTTAACTTTGGTTGCCACTCCCAAGGAGTATAAGCCTGACTATATAGCTGATAAAGTGTCCGACCAGACCACGAATTATCAGTTCTGACTTTAAAATACTCTTTGTCACTATCAATGGTAATAGTATCTGCGGTATAGGTTTGAAGTTTAATCGCATCAGCGCCAGCATCTTTGGCGGCGTCAATAATCTGTTTAGCTCGCTCATAAGACCCATTATGATTGCCGGACATTTCAGCAATGATAAACACTGGCTGACCCAAACCGATTATCCTTTCTCCTTTTGGTGCTTTAATTTTTATATTTTGTTCGCTCATTTTATTTTAATATAAATATTTGCCTGATTTAATATCATCAATCCCCTTTTGCTCCAAACTAATTCTATCTTTAAGCCCTTGACTTTCGTATATACTAGCTAGTTTATTCTCCCACTTTTGTGGATTATGCAAAATTAAAACTTTTTCTGCTTCTGCTAACTCACTATTCTGACCATAAAATTCCTGAAGGCGAGGTTTATATTTAATTAAAGCTTTAATTCTGGGTAAATGATAGCGATTAGAAATGATGATTATTTTTCCAACACCTATTTTCTTAATATTTTTTATATTAAATAGTAATTGTTCATAAGTCGTGCCTGATTTATCTTCAATAATGATTTTTTCTTTAGGCACGCCCAGTTCAATTAATTCACTTTTAATTACACTCGCCACAGTTGGCGCGCCGCGAGTGCCTTTAAGCTGACCTCGTCCGCCGGAACCAATAATCATTGATTCCTGATTTTTTTGAAATAATAAGTTCCCCGCCAACACTCTCAACCGGTCGCCCAAAGCGCCATAATTGTCACCTTGGTCGTCAAAGTTGGTCGTTCGCCACTTATTTTTATCCTTAATCAATATACCACCCAAAATTAAAATTACTTCGTTCATAATAATTCTTTAATATCGTCTAAAAATTGATTTTCAGTCTCAAATAATATTGTTTGAATACCTAATTCATCAGCAGATAATATATTTTCACTTGAATCGTCAATAAACAAACACTCTTCAAAATTATTATCCAATCTATTTATAATCAACTTATAAATTTCTTTATTTGGCTTAACTATTTTTACATCCTCATCACAACTATAAACTTGAAAATCAAATAATTCATCTAATTTATGAGTCACTTTAATATGATCACGCATTTCCGGTGTTAAATTAGACAGCAGTGCCACTTTGTAGCCTTTATCTTTTAACCGGCGAACAATGCCCAAAATCGACTCGCGAACCTGATATGAGCCAATATAGGCAGTAGACAAGCTATCAGGATTTATGTCGTTGTTGATTTTAAGATCAAATAAATTAGTAACCTTCTGCCAAAAATTATCCCGACTATACTTACCTTTATAATAATCAAAATAAGCTTCACCCAATTTTTCAGTGATTTCTCCGGGCGCCAGGCCTAAAACTGCTTGTAATTTTTCAGAAGTAAAAAGCTCTCCGCCACTAACGCACACACCACCCCAGTCAAATATCACGGTTTTTATTTTATTTTTGTCTTTGATCATATCTCACTGAATATTTCTCACTGCTCGGGGCGTCACTATATCTCCCGCCAGCAAATTGATTAAATTATTATAATCACCCTGTTCTTTTATCTGGCGACAAATCATATCGTATACTCCCAGCACCTCGTCAATTTGCTCTTTAGTGTGATAATAGCTAATCATCATTGACGAGCTAAACAAAATATTCTTCTGATTCATTTCCTGATAAATATAGGTCTTAACTAAACGATTAACTGCGTCATCATCAATATTAATCTTCATAACCGGATGAGGACCATAACCCACAAACTCAAACGGCAAATTATGCTTTTTGGCAATCTTATTGGCTGACCCAATTAAGTAATCTCCCAGTTCATGAATATATTTATGGACATTGCCCTTTTCTTGCATAATTTTTATTGTTTCAATTGCCGCCACCAGTCCAGGAATAAATCCGGCGTAAGTCATGGAAACAAACACTTCATCCATTTTTTTCATATATTCACGCTTGCCACAAATTACCGCTAGTGGATAGCCGTTTGAAATCGCCTTACTAAAACACGCCAGATCAGCTGTCACACCATAATACTCTTGGGCGCCGCCCAGTGCCCAACGAAAACCAGTCACCATTTCATCAAAAATTAATAACGCGCCATTCTGATGCGCCAGCTTTTTTACTTGCTCCAAAAAATTATCAATTGGCTTGACACTTGAAGCCGGCTCCAAAATCACTGCTGCAATCTGATCGGGGAAATCATTAAAAACCTGTTCAAGTGACTTAATGTCATTATACTGAAAATCATGCGTCATAGTTTTGATAATTTCCGGCACGCCGACATTTCTGCCCTTTTTGGTGCAGATACTCCAATCCTGACAGCCATGATAGCCACACTTGGCAATATGATCCCGACCGGTAATATGACGCGCCAGCCGAATCGCGCCACTGGTGGCTTCATTACCACTTAATACAAACCGGCTCATATCAGCGTTTGGCACCACCTGGCGCAGAAGCTTCGCCAACTCCAACTCTTTATTAGACGGCAAAGAATAAATTGTGCCAAGATCAATCTGACTTTTAACTACGTTGTCAATTTGCTCATTAGCGTAGCCCAAAACCATCGGACCTAAAGCCAACATCATATCCAAATACTTATTTCCATCTTCATCATACAAATACACTCCCTTAGCTTGACTAACCACTGGCGGTGTCACCCCCACTACATATTGAGTCGGATTTTTACTCAAAGTTTGGGCGCCGGAAGGGATATATTCCAATATATCTTTTAATTTTTCTTTCTTATCCATCTGATATGTCAAAATGGGGAAAAAATAATCAATTTCAGTCAAAGCGGCCAAAAATTTCGGCAAATCCTTGACCCAAGTATCATTACCATCTTGATAAATACCTTTTAACACAAATAAAATTTTCCTGATAAATTCATCTCGGATCAAAAGTGGCATCAACTCCAACTCTTGATCATTTATTTTCTTAACTTGATTATAATTATCAAGAAATATTTTTTTTATTCTTTGAGCTTCCGGACGCCACTTATTTTCATTCAAACCGACCAAAAACTGCCGCCCAAACCGATAAATCGCAAAAGCCACATCTCTGGCTTGTTGACTTATTCTGACGGCATCAAAATCAATAATCGCTTTTACCTGATCATCAACAATTAAAACATTATGAGGATGTAAATCAGAATGGATAATCTCGTCCGGCAACTGATTGATTTTATCACTATTCTTCTTTATGGCTACAATTGTATTTTTAATCGCTGGAATTTTTGACTTGACCAAAATATTAGTGTCTGATTCTTCTTGCCGACTGATTATATTTTCAATCGCTTCAATACTGGAAACATCATACTCTTTAATTTCATTAAAATAAGTATATCCACTTTGACTAATGTTTTTTATCTTATCTTTATAGCCGGAATCAAAATTATTAAAAGCATTATGCATATTTGCAATCTGACGAGCCACATCAGACAGTTGCGCGTCGCACGGTGAAAAATGACTGGCTGGGATAAACTCCAAAAGTGAATAAAAATCTTGTCCAACTTCAACTGATAAATTATTATCTTTAGTGCGCACTACCGTACTGACTGCTAACTTTTGACCAGCCAAAGCCACCAACGAACCAAGATAAAAATCAATCTGTTCTCTATCTTTGAGGGTCAAATATTTACGTAAAAGATATTTTTTTTCTTCTCCATTAATCTTTAATCTGACTTGAAAATTTTGAGAATTTCTTTCTAAGCGGCTATGTTGTAAAATGTCAATAATTTTATAATCAACAAAATATTTATCTAATATATCTTTTATAAAATCAAGGGAAAAATCTACCCAGTGAAATTTAATATTTGAATTAGAAAAATCATCTGGTAAAAATAGTTCTCTATTTTTATGCGATCCACTACCAGTCTGACAATGATCTTTCCAAGAATTATGTCCTTCGTGATTACTATTTATATTTTTCAAATCAAAATTATTATCCAAAACCTCCAATATATCAGCTAGCTGGAAATCAACCGATAAATACTCCAATAGCCGTCTGGCAAATTGCAAATCCTCTGGGTAGTCAATGGTCAGACGCAGATTTGATAAATCAATATCATTTTTTAAAGAGACTATTTTAAATAAATTCTGGTTATCCCTAATATATGAAGTGACATGCTCACGGTGATATTTATCTTTCTGAGTCTGCCAAAGACTGGTCAAGACTTTTTTAGTAAAAACCTCAACATCCAAGCCATCTGGATATGAAAGCGGCAATACATTGGAAGCGTAATCGGCCTTATTATCAATAAGTAAATCAATCACTTGATTGATTAATCTATAATCAGCAAAGGGACAATCGCCGGTAATTCTGACAATATAATCATATTCAGGATACTTTTGAGCGCACTGATAAAACCGATCTAAAACATCATTTTCTGAGCCACGAAAATACTCTAAGCCTACTTCTTGGCAAAATTTTTCTGTGACGTCATCGACGCTACTAGTGGTAGTCGCTATTATCACTCGGTCAATTTTATTTGATTGTATTACTCTGTCTACCACAAACTTAAGCAGGGGCTTACCGCCTAATTCCATCATCATTTTGCCCGGCAGACGACTAGCGCCCATCCGCGCCTGAATAATGCATAAATTTTTATTTTTGTTATCCATTTTTATTGACACAATACCTTAATAATCCAAATGATAGTTCAATACTATTGAATGTTTTTTTATTATTACTAATGCAACCAAAAAAGTATTTAAGCTCATCAATATAAACCTGATTAAAATCAAAATCTTTTACTTCAAATAATTTTGTTTTACCACTGACACCCGTCAGCCAAACGATATTTTCATTAAATTCCCAATACAAATTGCCATTAGCTCCAACAATTTTACAATTACGCCAATAATTTTGTTGCAGATAATCGCATCTGACCAATCCTAAGACATTATTTTTGAATTTAAAAGTTGCCAAACAAATATCTTCCGTGGCAATTTCCAAATTACTGACTTTATCGTAAATAAATTTTGAATCTTGCACTTCATTAAAATCATTCAGCCAAAAAAGCAAATCAAACTCATGAATATCGTCCAAAATTATACCACCACCGGTTTCAACTTTGGCGGCATAATTCTGTCGATAATCGCTGTCAGGCCGCCAATATGGCAGGTAATACCCAAATTCATGGCTAATACTGTAAACTTTACCTAATTTTCCAGATGAAACATAGTCCTTGATATGCGCCAAACAGGGATGAAATCTCATATTACAGCCAATCAGACTGAACAATTTTTTATCATCGCAAATACTAATCAACTCCTCAATCTGGTCCAAATTATGACTTAGTGGTTTTTCAATAAATAAATGACAACCGGCCTTAGCACACTCAATTGCCACTTTAATATGCAGATGATTTGGATTACAAATTAAAGCAACATCAAACTCTTTTAAAACTTCAGCTCTTAAATCACTGACAATTTTAATATTTTGGCCGGCAGTCTTTTTATTGTCAACATCAAAAATAGAGATATTTTCATAGCCCATATTCTTCAAATTTTTATAATGTCTTTGACCGATTGAGCCAAAGCCGATTATAATGATATTCATATATTTTTAAAGCAGGCACAGACCGGAGCCATACCTTTTTATTCTGTCATTATAAATATTTAAAAAATAATCTTGATCATAATATTTCTCTCCCCTGAACAATGGCACTGTAGATCCACCAAAACCCCTTTTAAACCCGGCAATATTAAATTCTTTTTGACTGGGAAAATATGATAACGAATTGCAATAATTCTGCCAGCCA
>CAYLUK010000016.1:230-17724 GCA_964386875.1 uncultured Gammaproteobacteria bacterium | reverse complement strand
ATTGTTTCGTCGCCTTGAGGCTTCCTCGCAATGACAATATAAGAAAGATGTTTCATAAAAAATATTTACCTGCCCGCCACGGTTTGTGAACGACCCACCTGCAACGTTATGCGTAGCAATTCGGGCGGGTAGATTCGTAAAATATTTGTAAATTCGTAGGGTAAAAAAAAGCCGAGATCGGCTATAATCTCGGTTTTACTTTTGCTTTTGGCTTGACAATAAATTTCCAGCGTCTAATCGGACCATTGCCCTCTTGGCAATAAACATTAAACCTTATTCCCAACTGTCTTTGACTGTCAGTAAAACGTTCAATCAATAAATGCGAACATGCCCACATTGACCGAAGCACCTCATCTGCACAGCGTAAATTTTCACTAAAATCACTTTCGCTCAAGTTCTTGCCAATAATCTCGTTAGTTTTGGCATCGAGTGGCTCAATGTACCAATAATAAAATCGCTCTTTCGACATTATATTTCCTCCTGCTGGTTGACTTCTATTACCAATAATATATCATTAAAGCCGGAAAAAGTCAAATATTCTGGCGAAATATTCTGGCAAGGTTGACAAAATAATTTTATTAATATATAATGACAATCCCTACCTTGGGGAAAGTAATAAGTCATGACTAAAAGGAGTCAGACAATGGCGAAACAAAAAAACAGCCCCAAGTGGCTGAAACAAGAAATCCGATCTACTTTTGAAGCTAGAGGATTTGAGGTCAAATTCAAAGGTGACAAAATATTTTTCACCAAGAACGGAGTGACCAAGACCCATACCATGGCAGAATTTCAAAAAATATCAAGACAATAACCAGAAGCAATTCTGGTTTTTTTTATTGCAAATAAGTCCACAAAATTCTGAAATGATTTTCAATTAGTGACCGGCCATGATTATCTTCTGCAATTTTTGCACACAGTTCTACTACTTCATCTTTTCGGCCAGTGTTGGCTAACTCCAACAACGCTACCATTTTTTCCTCATAACCCTCGCTGATTGTGGTCTTACCTAATGCTTGCATAAATAAATCACTTATCTGATCAACATCACGGCTAGAATTAGTTTCCTCCAATATTGCTATTGCTTTTCTATAAATCTGCTTATGAACGACTGATGTGCTCTCGCTATTAATCTTAGCCCGCAATAAATCAACCTTACCGACAGCCGATTTTAAATAGGTATCAAAATTCCTATCATCTAAACCGCTGGCAAGCGAACGTAAAAATTTTATTACTCCCTCATCTCTCTCTTCATTTGTTTTATAAACGCCATTCACTGCTCGCTCATTGTTTGGATCAACTTTTTTGGCGTTGCCAAAATCCAAAATTTTTATTTCATCTTTGCCGTCAAGCAATCGCTCAATCATAATATTTCTCAAATGCAAATCTCGATGATAAAGGCCGGCCCGATGAAGAGTATTGATCGCCGTCGATATTAATTCAACCACTTCTTTATCCAACAAGCTCTTATGCTCCAACTTTTCTTTTATGGTTAAAGCTAATTGACGTCTTTCTTCAATCGCCTCTGATGAATCATCCAAATGACGGTATTTGTGTTTGAAGCCGACTACTTTACAAACCAAATCCACTAAACTATCAATATCCATACTCTGGATATTCTGAGCTATACCCTCAAAATCAAAATCTGGAAAAGCTCGTTTGATTACTTGGGGATGTTGAAGTATAAATTGACGATAGATCCAAGTTGCCAAGTCATAACCTTTGACTAAATCCATAGATAAAATTTCTATTCTTTTATCATCACCGACTTTAATACCCCAATCTTCCAATAATTTGGCAGTTCCTCCCTCTTTAATTTCCAAGTCACGATACATTTCTGGCTTCGGCACGCTAACTCCACTAATTTCTGAATCAGCTAAAATTTGAAAAGCGTCCTGTTGAAGCTCAAATTCTTTTTTACCTTGACCACCAGTATATATTTTCAAAATTTTAAAAACTGACTCGCCATTATTTTCCGCCAAATCCGGATGAATACCAAATAATCCGGCCTGAATTTCAGCTGGTAATTTGGAAAATTCTACTTCTAAAACAACACCATTATTGCCTTCATTAATCTTCCTGGCAGCGATTTTGAGCGCAAACTCAAGCCAGCCGTCAACCTGCTCCTGAGTGACTTCAGCTTGCTCGACATCAATCGACTGCTGACCTTCCTGATAGTTCAAATCTGATTTTATTTTTTCTGCCATAATTTATTTATCTTTTTCTCTTTGGCCTTAGTTGCTTCCTAGGCGAGGTTAATAATTTATTTTGGTCTCTGGCGAATATTTTCCAACTCCCGTAATACATTTTTGTCTTGTAAATTTATTCCTGAAGATTCAACATCTTCACTATTAAAAATATGAACCTCAAAGCCCAATTCTCCAATTAAAATTCTTATTGAGTCATTTTCTTTAAAAATTTGATCACCTTTCAATATGCCTTCCAGATCACTTGTTGAATTTTATATTTCTGGATCGAGTAATTTTAATTCAATTTTAGCAAAACGTTGTGCTTCCAGTTTAATTTTCTGCTCTTGGCGAATTTCAGCTTCTGTTTTTTGTCTACGCTTATAATTCATTTTAAATCCAATCGATGGCATATTTTAATCTTAATTTAATCATAACTTTATTTTACTTTATCTATTAAATAACTTCAATCCCTCCCTAATCTCACTATCTAAAGAATTTTCCACGGAGGCGGACAAATTAGTCAGGCTACAAACAAAAAACCGCCTCTTCAGACAGCTTTTTATTTAACAATATGAAATTTATTGTTACTTTTTCTCTTTGGCCTTAACTGCTTCCCATGCGAGGTCAAAAATCAAATTAATTCCGGACAAACACCCGGACGCCCCTCAGACATCCAAACGAGGCAAGCGCGACTATATTCGCCGTCAAGTCAAACAGGAGTTCCGGACAGAGTTGGATTAACCCCAACTCTTTTTTATTGTCAATAAGTAAAATTTCAGCTATGATTACTAATATATTATTATCTTACCTAATTAAAAATGGAAAAGGATACGCTCGTCAAAGATGGATCCGCCTCTGGCGGGAAAAAAACATTACTAAAAGTCGTAATTGTCGGTCGGGCCAATGTTGGCAAATCCACCTTATTTAATCGCTTAGTTGAAAAAAACAAAGCGCTTGTTTCTAGTGTTGCCGGCACGACTCGCGACCGTAATATTGACGTCGTCCACTGGCAAGGCAAAAGCTTTGAGCTCATAGACACCGGCGGACTTGATGTTGACAAAAAACTCGGCGGGATTATTGAAATCAATATTGTCAGACAAGCCAAGACCGCCATCAAAAATGCTGATTTAATTTTATTTCTAGTAGATGTCAAACAAGGCATTTTGCCGACTGACAAAGATTTGACCCGCGAGCTAGTCAAACAAAAATTAAAAGCCAAAACAATTTTAATCGGCAATAAAGCTGATTCCCCCAAATGGCGACAAAGCACCGGCGAGCTATATCAGCTTGGACTGGGCGAACCACAAATGTTGTCTGCCGCCAGCGGTTCCGGCGTGGGTGATCTGTTAGATTTGATCACCAAGCGTCTGCCCAAAGGTAGATTAATAACCAAAACTGATGACACCCAATCAATTAAAATCGCTATTGTCGGCAAGCCCAATGTCGGCAAATCATCGCTAATGAATTCCATTTTAGGCGAAGAACGGGTCATTGTGACGGATATACCTCATACCACCCGCGAGTCGCACGATACTAAATTTCAATACAAGGGTCATACTTTTATTCTGATCGACACGGCTGGAATCAGAAAACAAAACAAAATCAAACTCAAAAGTCTGGAGCAAAAATCAGTCGATAAATCCATCTCGGCGATCAAGAGTGCCGATATTGTAATTATCATCACTGAAGTCCAAAAACGGATCACCACCCAAGACAAGAAAATCACTGACGCCGTCTTAGAACATTCCAGACCAGTCGTCATTGTCGCCAACAAATGGGATCTTATCCCAGACAAAGACACCAAAACCATCAACAAATATATTGAATATTACCAAACGCAATTCCCTTATTTATGGTGGGCGCCAATCATCTTTATCTCGGCCAAAGAAGACCAGCGGTCTAAAAAAATCTTGGATCTAGCGCTAGAAATCAATCAAGCCAAAAGAATTGAAATATCCAATAGCCAGCTGGAAAAATTTCTAAAAATACAAATCAAAAAGCATGTGCCGGCGCGTGGACGAGGACTTAAAAATCCATATATCTACAAAATTGAACAGGTGAAGACCAACCCACCAAAATTTGTCATCTATGTTAATGACCCCAAAATCCTTCATTTTTCATATATCAGATATTTGCAGAATAACATCCGAAAAAAATTTAATATCACCGGCACACCGATTGGGATAGAGGTGGAAAAGTGGAAAAAAAGCGAAGAAAAATAGTAAATAAAGCAATGCCATTATATCCTCATAAATATAATTGAAAATTACTAATTCATCTAATTTCTAATTCACCTAATAAAAAATTATAAATTAAAAGCTGCTACTTTCAAGTCTATTTAATTTTTAAATATCTATCCACTCTTTAATGAGGTGCGTTATTTTACTTTTTTCCTTAGACCTTAGATATTTTATTAGAAATTAGGTGAATTAGGAGAATCAGAAATTTATTTATTTATATGTTTTATATCTTGTTTCTTTTAAAATTAATTAAAAACATCCAAACGACATGAAGTTGATAATTGGTCTGGGAAATCCCGACAAACAATATCAAAAAACCTGGCACAACCTGGGGTTTTTGACTTTAGATTATTTTCAGCAAGAATATGATTTTGGAAATTTCAAATTAGAAAATAAATTTAAAAGCCAAATTTCAACAGGTAACATTGATGGTGACAAAATAATTTTAGCCAAGCCCCAAACCTATATGAACAATTCCGGTCAAGCGGTGGGGTTGATTATTAAATACTTTAAAACCAATTTAAAAGACATTATCGTAGTTCATGACGACATTGACCTGCTATTAGGCAAAATCCGAATTACCACTGACTCTTCGGCTGGCGGACACAACGGGGTCAAATCAATTATCCAAAATCTCAAAACGCAAAGCTTTGTCCGAATAAAAATCGGCGTCAAGACAAATCGCTTGGCAAAAGTTAATCCGGCCAATTATGTGCTGGAAAAATATAATATCCTTCAAAGTATAAAAGTCAAAGAAAATATCAAAAAAACCACCTTAGCTGCTTATGAGGTGGCGACTTCTTCTATCCAAGAAGTGATGAACAAATATAATTAAATAAAAAAGCTGTCACCGACGAACAGTGACAGCTGAAAAAGGGGGGCGCGGTAGCCAGACCACTCTGCCGCGGGGGGACGGCTGGGTCCGACTGTGGGGTCCGCGCCCCGAAATCTACTAACTGAAAATGGCGAGGATGCCAAGGACTGGTTACCTCTAAAGGAATCTCTTACCAGAGAACAGCTCCGAGAGACTCGCATCCCCATAATAGTTAACGACCAATTATCAAATATCAAACAATTTTGATAACAGACATTATGCTGTCTACTAGCATATGACCAAGTCCAAAAGGAAAAGATCATAATTTATGATTAATAAGGATTATAGGAGGGGGACAATCCTTGTTTATCAACTAGCAGACAGAATAATATCTATTATCACTTTGATAGTCCATCTTATCATATATACTCATATTTGTCAATGACTTATGTCAAGCCACAATATTATCAACCCTCAAAAGCCAACAAAACAAGCAGTTTTAGATAATAATGAACTTAAATATTGGATTTCATTTTCAAAAATATATCAGCTCAATCCCTTAAGATTTAGAAAAGTACTTAAACATTTTAGCAACTTGGAAATTGCTTGGCAAGCCGATGCAACTAGCCTAGTAAAATCAGGACTGGAAGACAATGTCGCCCAAGAAATCGTCGCCCAAAGAAATGACATCAATCCCGACGACGAGCTAGCCAAACTGGAAAAAGAAAACATCAATGTCGTCACAACTCGTGATGACAACTACCCCGAACTTCTGAAAGAAATATATGATTATCCTCCCCTGCTATACTACCGCGGATCATTAAACTGCTTGGAAGGATTTTGTCTGGGAGTCGTGGGCACAAGAAAATTCACCTCCTATGGCAGACAAACCACTGAAGAAATTGTGGGCGATCTAGCTAGAAGTAAGGTCACGATTGTCTCTGGACTGGCACTGGGCATTGATGCGATTGCTCACTGGGCCTGCCTTAACGCCGGCGGGCTAACTGTCGCCGTAATTGGCTCGGGCTTGGACTGGCAAAACATTTATCCCTCAACTAATCGAATGTTGGCGCAGAAAATAATTGACGGCGGTGGCTGTGTTATCTCTGAATATCCGATTGGCACTATGCCAGCCAAATTCACCTTCCCCCAAAGAAACCGCCTCATCGCCGGCTTATCTTGGGGCACGCTAGTGATTGAAGCGCCGGAACGGTCAGGAGCGCTAATTACCGCTCGACACACCTTAGAACAAAACCGAGAAACCTTTGCCATCCCTGGAAGCATCTATAACAAAAACTCCCAAGGCACCAACAACTTAATCAAGCAGGGCGCCAAAATGGTGACATCTGCGAGCGACGTTTTGGAAGAATTTAATCTGCAACAAACAATGGATTTTACTTCAGCTGACAAACCCCAGCCCGGATCACCGGAAGAAGAAAAAATCTTAAATATTCTCACGCGTGAACCTATTCATATTGACAAATTAGTCAAACAGAGTAATATTAAAATTAATGTGCTTTCAGGGATTTTGTCAGTGATGGAAATTAGTGGTGTGATAAAAGATCTGGGAGGGAAGAATTATATTATAAAATAACTTAGTGCGATGCTGATATATTAATATATATTTAATGATACCAACATCTCATACAAATGTAATTGTAAATTTCTAATTCATCTAATTTCTAATTTACCTAATAAAAATAAAAAAATAAAAATTAAAAGCTGTTTCTTTTAAATTTATTTATTATTTTTAAGGTCTAGTCATTCTTCTATGTCATATATCCTTTTACTTTTTACCTTAGACCTTAGACATTTTATTAGAAATTAGGTGAATTAGGAGAATTAGAAATTTACTTACTTATCAATATTACTTGTCAATATTTTATATCTTATACCTTTGTTTCTTAATTTAAACTTTATGTCAAAACTAGTAATTGTTGAGTCGCCAACCAAAGCCAAGACTATATCAAAATTCCTCAGCCATGGATATAAAATTGAATCATCCTTTGGTCACATCCGTGATTTGCCAACCAGCAAATTGGGCGTTGATGTTGACAATAATTTTGAGCCCACCTATGTTATTCCAGCCAAAAGTAAAAAAAGAGCCGCCGAACTAAAAAAATTGGCAGACAAGGCTGAAGAGATATACTATGCGACTGATGAAGACCGAGAGGGTGAAGCCATCTCTTGGCATTTGGCTCATATTCTAAAAACCAAGCTAGAAAATACCAAACGGATTACTTTCCATGAAATTACTAAAGAAGCGATTGAAGAAGCGATAAAAAATCCTCGTCAGATAGACATTAATCTGGTCGATGCCCAGCAAGCAAGGCGGGTCTTGGATCGTCTAGTCGGTTATAAGCTGTCTCCCCTGCTGTGGAAGAAAGTAGCTCGGGGGTTGTCTGCCGGCCGAGTCCAATCGGTCGCCGTGCGTCTAGTGGTAGAACGCGAACGCGAAATTCAAAACTTTAAGCCGAGAGAATATTGGGAAGTGCTGGGTAATTTTGTCACCAACAAAAAAGAAGACTTTGAGGCCAAGTTACTTAAGGTGGACAATAAATCACTTGGTAAATTTGGTGTTAAAGATGAAAACCAAGCGACTAATCTCAAAACTGATTTGGAAAAACGACAGTATTATATCGCTGATATTGAGAAAAAAGAAGCCAAAAAAAATCCCTTGCCACCTTTTACCACTTCAACTTTGCAACAAGCCGCCAATCAGCGACTTGGATTTTCATCCAAACAAACTATGATGCTTGCCCAACAACTGTATGAAGGTATGGAGCACAGCGGCGAGGCGACCGGTCTAATCACTTATATGAGAACCGACTCTTTGAGCCTGTCCAAGAAGTTTATTGATGAAGCCAGCGATTATATTAAAAATTGTTTGGGTGACAAATATCTGGAAACCAGAGTGTTCAAGACCAAAAGCAAAGGCGCGCAAGAGGCGCATGAAGCAATCCGGCCAACCAGTGCCAAAAGAACGCCCGAGCAGCTCAAAGATGCCTTGAATAAAAATCAATTCCGACTTTATGAGCTGATTTGGCAACGGGCAGTATCAAGCCAAATGTCGCCGGCAAAACTTGAAGCGACTTCAGTCGATATCAATGACCAGCAAGATAAATATACTTTCCGCACCAACGGTCAGGTGATTAAATTTGATGGCTTCCTAAAAATCTACCCAATGTCAACTAAAGATGAACTCTTGCCTGACCTGGAGGCCAAAGACAAAGTGGACTGCAAAAAGATAGACACCAGCCAAAAATTCACCCAACCGCCAGCTCGGTATTCTGATGCGATGTTAGTCAAAGATTTGGAAGAAAAGGGTATTGGCCGACCATCCACTTATGCGCCGACTATTGCCACTATTATTGACCGAGGTTATGCTGAAAAAAATGAAAACAAACGACTCCAGCCGACCGAAATCGCTTTTGTCGTCAATGATCTACTAGTGGAACACTTTGCTGATATTGTGGACTATGACTTTACGGCTGAAATTGAAAAAGAATTTGATGACATCGCTGACGGCACAATTAAATGGCAACCATTTATTAAAAAGTTTTATGAACCCTTTAATAAAAATCTTATGGAAAAGGACAAAGAACTCAACAAAAAAGAACTCACCGAAGAAAAAACCGACGAGAAGTGTGAAAAGTGTGGCTCAAACATGGTGATCAAAGTCGGACGTTTTGGCAAATTTATGGCCTGCTCCAACTACCCGGACTGTAAAAGCACCAAAAACATCGGCAGTGATGGCAAGCCGGAGAGCAATGAGCTCAAAGTATTAGATGAGAAATGTCCTGACTGTGGCGCCAACCTCGTCGTCCGCCATGGTCGGTATGGCGAGTTTAAAGGTTGCAGTAAATATCCTACCTGCAAATACATCAAGAAAGAAGCTCAAGACCTCGGCATTGCCTGTCCCAAGTGTAAAAAGGGTAAAGTGGTCAGTAAACGAAGCCGTAAAGGCATGTTCTATGGCTGTGACCAGTATCCTGATTGCGACTTCGCCTTCTGGGGCAAGCCCACCGGTGAAAAATGTCCTGACTGCGGCTATCCGATGAATGAAGCCAAAGCCGGCCCAAAGTGTAGCAACAGAGAATGTGGCTAAAGCTAGATATTTCATCCGATACAAAAACACCCCGAATTATCCGAGGTGTTTTAATGTTTTATTATAATTAATTTATTAAATAATTATAGCAAAAGATGCACCACTAAGAAAGCCAGATCTATTCATCCACTACCCACTTTCTGAAAAAATTTTATAATCAAATCACTGACCAAAAACATTACTTTTGCTATTGTTATAAATTTATAAATAAATTAATTTTTTTATACCGCCATCACAAAAAAGCTAGGGACAATTAAAATCAGGAAAGGTAAACACTTCCGAATCATGATGATCTGAATCTACCTCGATATTAATATCTTCATGAATAATGTTGCATACATCATATGTCCAGAACCGACCCTCATTGTAGCCATCTGGAGAAATGGTTATTTGCGCATAATTCGGATCTAATTCTATACCAACTGGCACAGGATCAGCCAGTCTTAAATCAAAAGTCGTGCTGTCGCAATATTCATTATCATTGTTCTTAATTCTCATCAAGCCATTGCGTTGGCCTTCACCGTCGGTTGTGTAAGTAGGTTGAGATCTGACACAAGAGTGACAATCTCCTAAAATATTAGAATAATATTTTAGATATTGCGTTATAATGCCGTCAGCTTCAAGCTCCCGGTTCATAAATGACTGCATATCTCCTTCATGTACATCAAAAATGTCAATGGCAACAAATTTTGCCGGCTCTCCTGAAGTTAACCACAAAACACTAATTTTACTGTTGTATCTTCCCACCACAAAATCCTGACCATTAATTTGCTCCACGCTCAGATTTGACCATCCTTGTCCGGTTAAAAAATCCATATACTCGCAACTACTGATGTTGCCGTTGTCGGTGTTGGGCGCGGGATCTTCATATCCCACCCTGACATAGGTTGAAGTAAAATCATATCCGCTTGGCGGTCGGTAAGTTATTTTAAAACCTCCGTAATAATCTTGCGGGCCGGATATTACATTTCTGGCGGAAATTTGCGCCCAACAAAATCCCGTATTTTTGTATGGCACGCAGGCGGAGCAGTTTGTGCCGGCGCCATTATCGCAAGTTGAACAAGTATATAATCTTGTTTGAACCGCGTCATCATCGCCACAATATGTTTCACTCAAACGATGTGTGGCATTAGCTGAATCATAACTACAACTATCTGCCTGCACAGAGTAACCTCCATTATCGGTGGCCGAGCCGGCCACTGCCGGATTGTCTCCGCCGTCACCTATATCCCTACATTTAACAACAGGGACTCGCACAAAATTCTGCCCATTACTCGATTCATAAACACTGCCATCGCTATACCACAAAACCACTTTTTTTCTCATTTGATCAAAATAGCCAACCTGCGGCGTCTGGCCAAATGGCAAACCATACCTCACTGCATCCTTATAAACGCCACTACCTGTATATTCTCTTACTACGGGAGCGGAATTAGATTTTTGAAGGCTAGAATACCACAAATTAAGCGCTTTTCTGCCATTACCAAAATCAAAATAATATCCCACTTTGGGCGATTCATTCACTGGAAGGTTTAAGGGTCCCTCCCAACTAGTAAGATTTAATAATTTTGAAGGCGAAGTCATCTGATGTGAATATAGCTCGCCGTTTTCGCCCCAAAAAACAATGGCGCCGTTGCCGAACAAATTGTAATAGGTTGTCTTTAATTTAAAGGTTGATGGTATGCAATTCTGAGTATAATTGGGGTCGGTTTCTGATAGGCACCTATATTGCTCATAAAGCTTGCCTTTCGGATGCAAAAACCAATCACCACTCTGATAAACATAGCGCGTTTCATTATCATCAAACAAAGCCAAGCCGCCCAAGCCGAACGGCCAATAAAGGCCGGCTTTGGGAACAATGCCGGCTAAAAGACTGGGTTTCTGCACTTCTTGATAATTTATTCCATCAGCAGATCGAAAAAATCTTCCGTCTTCACCCCATAATTCAACTGTACTACTACCCATGCCATTGTAATAACCGACTTTGGGGATAAAATCAGACGGCAGACCGTAAAAAACCGTAAATTCCGGAGATTGGGAGGAAGAACTGAACATTTGAACAAAACCTCCTGCCATCAAACTGGAAAAACCAGCTAAACCAACAGAACAAATAACGATCAAAGACAAAGTCAGAGTGATAGATCCGACATTTACTTTGTTTTTTACCCTAGTTAGTACTGCCATATATTTTAGTTAATAATTATCCACAATTTATATAATTATACCACATTTTGTCTTTAGACAAAAACCAGACGAATTGGGACATCTAAAATCTTACTTTGACCCCTCTCATTGAGACATATAAAATGTTACCGTAATTTAACTAATAAATTAGGGTAACAATATGACTCATATGGGTTTGATTATTTTGATTTATATTTTTAGATTGACACCGGTATAGATTCTGTACTTTGGAACCCACCACTACTGCCCAATCTATAGCCGTTGATAAACTGCTGGGTCTGAGAAGCGGTGGTGCTGGTATTGCCCCATGACAAGTCAGACCAAATAAAATCATCATCAGCCACACTGTCAACTTGATCAGCATTGAGATAATATACTCCACCAACTTCGGCGGCGACAACATCGCCAAATATAGATGTTGAAATTGTACTGGAATCACCACTATAGCCGGCTAAACTGGCTTTAAGTGTGTAGGTTCTTTCAGCGCCGGCGGGAATAGTCCTTAACTCACCACCAATAGAATTTCTATTAAAGTAAGCTTCCCAAATTTCATAATCACCAGTGGCTGATTCTTTATATAGACCAACTTTTGGGTTGGAATTTTCAGTAGAAACGACCGTACCATCTTCCGTTAATTCAAAATAAGATGGCACTATACTATTCGGCCTGACCTTGAAAGTCATTTTATATAGACCGATCGGTCCCTTGGAATCTGCACTCACTTTAATATCAATCAATTCGTAATCGCCATTACCACTAATAGGACCATCGCCAGTAGCTGAAACTATAATCGTCGGTTTTGATTTGACCAAGACGAAATTAGGGAACACTAAGTCGCCCGGAGTAAGTCTCGCAATCCTACCATATGTTTTGGCAATAATTTTTGAATCATTAACCCGCAGTATTGGCTTAAATCCCTCTGTAGCTCTAGCGGTTGTGCCAACTCCGTCCGGCCTGATACTAATGGAATCAACTATAATTCTAAAATTTTTAATCTGATCTGCTAAAATTCTTAACGGATTATTCTTCATGTCAAATAATACCGCACCCTGATTAGAAGAAGTAATAATGGCTTCGACAATCTGATCTCTGCCACTATATAAGTAAATTGATGCTAATTCATCTGTGCCACCACCCTGATATGGCTCAATATCTAGCCACATCTGTTCTATATCTACAAAAGTATAATCAGCCCTCACATTAAAAGCACCAATCTCTACACCGACGGTATCACCAGTGATGTATTGATCCTGCAAAGTGTCAACCCTGGAAAGTGTCAGTCGACCATTATTAACGATAGACATTTGCTGGCCGTCATTATATTCATATACCACATCAACATTGTTGCCAGCCAAGTCATGAGCCGATACCGTACAATCTTGACTTATACCAATCTTAAACCAACCACTAATAGACATAGCATGAATATCAGTATTAATTCGCAAAGTTTTAACACTGCCACGAGGTAATTCAAGAGGTGAAGCAAAAATAAAATTTACAATCACGTCTTCATCATATCCACCGCTTAAATCGCTGTCTGGATTATTACTCAATGCAATTTCATTTCTATCATCAAAAATTGATATCTTGGATAAATAATTAGGTGAAAACATATCTTCGGTAGAAACTAAGACTTGAATGCTATCGACCAAGACATCTCTACTAGACCTAGAAGCGTCTAGCTGGATATTTGCCGCTTCAAAATTATTGGCTGGAGTAAAGACATATTGAGCTGGAGGAGTATTTAAAACTCTAGCTACCAAAACATCATCTTTAACGCTTACAGCAGCCAACTGATAAAATCCACCACCCCAAATAATCGCTGGATTGGCATCTGTGTCAGACTGGGGATTATTACTTAAATAAATACTCATATCAACGTCACCGCCACTTGGCATAAATATCAATTTAAAATCACCATTTTCAATATCATTAGGAAACGTAGCAGTCAGATACAATCTGTCTTAAGGAATTGTAAGATTTAAATTCTGATCATAAAAAACCACATCTCTGACCTCGCCTTTTCCTTCTGGATGGGCTGTGCCAACAATATTATAATTTATGTCTCTTAAGACAAATTCAATACCACTGGTATTAAAATTATCTTTAGATCTGGTCCTGAATTTTATTTTGTTTAAAACCATGGATATATCTTGCTTACGAAATACCTTGGTAAAATCAATCACTGCCATCCTAACATCTGTGTCACCTGGACGGACCGTATCTGCACCAAAACTCTCTACAGGATTAACTTGGACCACATATTTTTGATCAACCAAAGTCACGGCAGCATTACCTGCCAAATAGCCGAACGAACCCAAAATGGTCAAACTGGTAACCACCGAGATGAGAACCATAAAACCAGTGGAGAGATTAATCTTCTGCTTAGTTAAGAGACTTGTCGGCTTAGACGCCGAAATTGCTTGAGCCATAGATTTTTTTGCTAAATTTTATTAATTTTTTAATTATCTCAAGACATATAAGTTGCTATTATTATACCATACATATTATACACATATATTATAACATATATTATACCATACTTGGCTAAAATTATAAAATACTTTATAATAGATCAAACTAATATACCGATATGATACTAGACGCACAAAAAGAACTAAATACTCTGTTTTCTTTGATCCAGAAAAATTATTCTGAAAGTGATTTTGAGCTGGTTAAACTTGCCTATGATTATGCCGAAAGCGCCCATAGAGAGCAAAAGCGTCTGTCCGGCGACCCATACATCATTCATCCAATTGCGGTCGCCGAGAAGCTGGCCGAGCTTAATCTCGACATCACGACTGTAATTGCCGGCTTACTTCATGATGTGCCGGAAGATACTGACTTGACAATTGACGACATTAAAAAAAACTTCGGTCCGGAAATAGCTAAGCTGGTTGAGGGTATTACCAAACTAGGCAGTTTGAAATATCGAGGCATGGAACGCTACGCTGAAAATTTGCGCAAAATGTTTATCGCGATGAGTGATGACATCCGAGTGATCCTGATTAAATTCGCTGACCGTATTCATAATCTCAAAACCCTTTCTGCTCTGCCTCCAGACAAACAAACTAGAATCGCCACTGAATCACTGGAAATTTACGCGCCAATTGCGGACCGACTGGGAATGGGAAAGATCAAAGGCGAGCTGGAAGATCTAGCTTTCCCTTTTGTCTATCCAGACGAATATAAATGGATCAAAAAAATACTACCGGAAAAATATAAAGCCAAAGAAAAATATCTTGACCGAGTCAGAAAAGTCACCGCCACCAAACTAAAAGAAGATAATATCCCGATTGAATTTATCTCCATCACTGGTCGGACCAAACATTTGTATAGCATGTACAAAAAATTACTTCGTCCCAATGTTGACCGCGACCTGTCCAAAGTGTATGATCTGATTGCGCTACGAATAATCGTGCCGACAGTCGGCGATTGCTACGCCGCTCTGGGAGTAATTCATAAAATATACAAACCAGTGCCCGGACGAATCAAGGATTATATCGCCCAGCCCAAGCCCAATGGCTATCAATCGCTTCACACCACTGTCTTTGCCGACAACGGCGAGATTGTTGAATTCCAAATCAGAACACCGAAAATGCACGAGGAAGCGGAATATGGAATTGCAGCTCACTGGCAATACAAAGAAGGCAATAAACCACAAAAACAAAATATCAACTGGATCAACGAACTGCTTCAGTGGCAACAACAAATCAAAGATAATGAGCAATTCATCAACACTATCAAACTGGATGTTTTTCAAAACAGAATTTTTGTCTTTACGCCCAAAGGCGATGTGATTGACTTGCCGGAAGACTCCACTCCGATTGATTTTGCCTACCATGTTCACTCCAACTTGGGCGACAAATGCGTCGGCGCCAGAATCAACGATCAAATGGTTCACTTAGGATCAAAATTAAAAAGCGGTGACATCATCGAAATTATCACCGACAAAAATCGCAAAGGCCCAAGTCCGGACTGGCTAGAACATGTCAGGACTTCCATGGCCAAAAATAAAATCAAATCAGCACTTAACAAACTGAAGAAATAGCCCACGAATATACAAATCTTATTATGAATCTACAAATATTTTCCTGTCATCTCGCGCGAAATGTTTTCCGAAGTAATTTCCCCTCCTTGTCTAAAGGATAAATCGGGGAAGGTCTAAAAAGTATTAATATAATTGGTATGAATTAGTACCCGCCAAAAGCGGACGAGTATTGGCATCGCCTTTTATGTAAGTTTATCAATAATTTCACTCAACTCTTCTTCCGAATAAAACTTAATCACGATCTGGCCTGACTCGCCGGACTTTTTAATCTCTACTTTGGTTCCCAGTGCTTGTTGCAACCGGTCTTCAAGAGATTTTAGCTCTGGATTATACGCGACTTTGCGAAGATGTTTTCTCACGACCACTTCTTTACTGGCTTTCTCTGCTTCTCTGACATTCATACCTTGACTAATAATCTTGCTTAATACTTCCTTCTGGTCTTCTTCTGGCAGTCCAGCCAATGTCCGGGCATGACCTTCAGAAATTTCACCGTCGCTAATCGCCTCCTGAACTTCATTGACAGTATTTAAAATCCGTAAAGTGTTAGCCACAGCTGACCGACTTTTACCCACCCGCCCTGCCAATTGGTCATGATTTAAATTAAATTCATCAATTAGTTTTTGATAAGCGGTCGCGGTTTCAAGCGGGTTAAGGTCTGTACGTTGCAAATTTTCAATCAAAGCAAACTCTAATTTTTTTTGATCATCAATATCCCTGACAATCGCCGGCACCGTCTCAAGACCCAAACTTTTAGCCGCCCGCAATCTTCTTTCACCGGCGATAAGTTGCCAGTCGTCACCGACTTTAGAAACTATTAAGGGCTGGATAATGCCATGCTCCTTAATTGACTGAGTCAAATCCATTAAATCGGCCTCGTCAAAACTAGTCCGCGGTTGATGAGGATTTGGCGATATTGAACCTACTGGCAACTGGTGAATCTTTTCTCTGTCACTTGTAATATCACCCAAAGGATTAATACTCGCTTTTTTGTTGGGAATGAGGGAGCTTAGTCCTCGACCTAGCCCTGATGTTTTTTCCATATTTATATATATTTGAAAATTAATAACTACCGGTAATATCCAAAAATTCTCTGGCCAACCGCTCATACGCTTTGGCGCCTTTGGACTTTGGGTCATAGCTCAAAATCGTCTGGCCATAACTCGGCGCTTCTGAAAGCCGGACATTTCGAGGAATGACTGACCGAAATATCTTGTTGGGGAAATGACGATATAATTCGTAAAGAACATCATTTGCCAGCTTGTAACGCCGATCATACATGGTCAACACTGCCCCCATAATATCCAACTCCGGCTTAATATTTTCTTGGATCATATTGATGGTGGACATTAGCTGTCCTAGTCCTTCAAGCGAATAATACTCGGCTTGAACTGGGATGAGAACTTGATCGGACGCGACTAGTCCATTGATAGTGAGCAGTCCCAAGGACGGCGGACAATCAATGATAATATAATCATAATTATTCCTGACCTCAAGTAAATTATCATACAGACGAAACTCCCGGCGGTCCAAATTGACAAACTCAACATTGGCGCCGGCCAAAGATGTGGTAGAAGGAATTAATTTGTAATACTCATGCTGGGTATCAATAGTCACATCACTAAACGTCTGCGGTCCGGTCAGAACTTCATACACCCCACCCTTAATGTCTCGGGAGATGCCAAGACCAGACGTGGCATTACTTTGGGGGTCAAGATCAATTAATAAAACAAACTTGCCAAGCTTACTTAAATAAGCTGACAAGTTCACAGCGGTTGTTGTTTTGCCGACCCCGCCTTTTTGATTGACCACAGAAATAATTTGTCCCATACAAATATATTATAACATAAAATAAGAAATTAAAAAACAAAAAAACAACTCCAAACGCTTGAAGTTGTTTTTTTTTTGTAACAC
>CAYLUK010000016.1:0-220 GCA_964386875.1 uncultured Gammaproteobacteria bacterium | reverse complement strand
TCGCACCTATTTCCAAAATCACTAACAATGTGCCACACGCGAAGCGCGTGGTGGCTCTGAATTAAATCGTATGCTCCGCGAAATCCTCGCCACCGCCTCGCTTCACTCGGCAACCCCGAAAGAAAAACACTCCGTTTTTCGCGGGGGGTAATTTTTTTAAAAATGGAAAGGACATTTTTCTTTTTGGGGTTCTGTCCTCCAAGTATTCGGGCAGTGTGGC
>CAYLUK010000015.1:14942-17863 GCA_964386875.1 uncultured Gammaproteobacteria bacterium | reverse complement strand
AATGTTACAAGAAGCTGTTGATGCTTTGATTGATAATAATGCCAGACACGGCAAGACCGTGGTTGCGTCCACCGGTCAGAAACGGATGCTTAAGTCCATCGCTGATATGCTCAAAGGTAAACAGGGTCGGTTTAGACAGAATTTGCTCGGCAAACGGATTGATTATTCAGGTCGGAGCGTGATTGTGGTCGGGCCAAAGCTGGGTCTTGATCAATGCGGTATTCCGAAAGTGATGGCTTTAGAATTATTTAAGCCATTTATAATTTCCAAACTTATTGGTCGAGGCATTGTTCATAATGTCAGAAGCGCCAATCGTTATATTGAAGCCGGTCATGATGATATTTGGGATCTGCTTGAAGAAGTGGTCAAGGGGGCTCATGTGCTACTCAATCGAGCGCCAACGCTTCATCGCTTGGGCATCCAAGCCTTTCGGCCGATTTTAATTGAAGGTAAAGCGATTCAAATCCATCCTTTGGTTTGTAGCGCTTTTAATGCTGACTTTGACGGCGATCAGATGGCAGTTCATGTGCCATTGACTGAAGGCGCCAATAAAGAAGCGGAAGAAATTATGTTATCAGTTCATAATCTGCTCAAACCAGCTCATGGTCAGCCGATTGTCACTCCTAATCAGGATATTGTCTGGGGAGCGTATTATATGACCACTGTTAATGAAAATTCAAAAATAAAGTTTTTCTCTTCGGTGAATGAAGCGCTTTTGGCTCGTCAAAAGGGAATCATCTCTTACCAAGATAAAATTAAAGTATATTATGATCAGCCGGGAAGTAAAAAAAGCAAAAAACCAGAGCTATTAGAAACCACACTTGGTAAAATATTATTTAACTCGGCCCTACCGGACGGCTTTGAATTTGTTAGTTATCGTATTAGCAAAAAAGAGTTGGGCAAAATTTTGGGCGATGTGCTTTCTGAATATGGTCCGGAGGCGACAGTCAAGGTTTTAGATGGTCTGAAAGAAAATGGCTTCCGTTATTTGACGATGTCAGCTCAATCTTTGGGTATGGACGATTTAGATGAGCTGGAAGGTCGCGAGGAGATAATCGCCAGTGGTGATGTCAAGCTTGATGAAATTGAACAGCAGTACCAAATGGGACTACTTACTGATGATGAGCGTCACGATAAGATTATTGAGATGTGGCTGGGAGTTAACAATCAAATTCTAGTCAAGGTTAAGGATTCCTTGAAAGAAGGCAATTCAATTCTGGGGATGATTGATTCTGGCGCGCGTGGATCTTGGGGACAGTTGAATCAGATGATTGGTATGAAGGGCCCAGTGGTTAACCCGGCGTATGAAGTAATTGAACTACCGGTCAAAGGTAATTTTAAAGACGGTTTTGATGTTTTGGAATTCTTTATTTCTACTCATGGCGCCAGAAAAGGTCTGACCGATACGGCGCTTCGGACATCATCAGCCGGATATTTGACTCGGCGTTTAGTTGATGTCGGGCAAGATATTGTCATCAGTAATAAAGATTGTGGCGACAAAGATGGACTAGTACTCACTAAAGCCGAAAGTGAGGCGATGGGAGAGGTTTTGGCGGAGAGGGTTGTTGGTCGACATTTGGCGGCGGATATTGTGCATCCAAAATCAGGCAAGGTATTGATTGCCAAAGGCGAGCTGGTCACCAAAGAAGATATTGAAAAAATAAAGAAATTGGATTTAGATGAGATAACAATCAGATCCCTTCTTACTTGTAAAAATATTAGGGGTGTTTGCCAGAAGTGCTATGGTTATGACTTGGGCTATAACAAGCCGGTCAAGCTTGGTGTGGCAGTCGGTATTGTCGCCGCTCAAAGTGTCGGCGAACCAGGTACCCAGTTGACCATGAGAACCTTTCATACTGGTGGTGTAGCGTCTGAAGGTGATATTACCCAAGGTTTGCCACGAGTGGAAGAGATATTTGAAGCTCGGTCGCCAAAGATTAAGGCAATTGTGTCTGATGTTTATGGCGTGCTTATGATCAAAGAAGGCCAGCGAGAAGTCAGAAGCGCTGACGGCAAGAAAATGATAAAGACCTCTTCCAAGGAAAGAGTGCTTGAAATATCATATCAAGATAAAGCCGAGAAGAAACTCATCTTTGATAGTAAGAAAGCTGATGTTGAATTTCGCGTGAATGACGGCGATGAAGTCATCGTCGGTCAGCTGTTATTTGTTGATGCTGGCAAAGAAGTCACTAGCTCAATTAACGGCAAAGTGAAAATTGAACGAAACGGCGTGATTTTGATTGGCGAGGAATTGGCGGTTAAGGAATATATCGTCCCAATAGCCAAGACACTTTTAGTCAGAGACGGCGATCAAGTGGAGCCGGGCGACCAGCTGACCGAAGGCAGTCTTGATCTGCATCAAATTTATCAGCTCAAGGGTCAGGAATTTACTCAGAAATATATTATGCGAGAGATTCAGCATATTTACTCTTCGCAAGGTCAGAAGTTAAATGATAAGCACGTTGAAATTGTGGTTCGTCAGATGTTTTCCAAAGTTTATGTCAAAGACGCCGGTGAGAGTGACTTTTTGCCGGGTGAAGTAGTAGAATATTTGGATGTTGCCACTGCTAATTCTGAGCTTAAGAAAGATAAAAAGAAAGAAATTGAATATGAGAGGTTACTAATGGGTATTACCAAGGTGTCGCTTTCTACCAGAAGTTGGCTGGCGGCGGCGTCTTTTCAAGAAACGGCTAAAGTGTTAATTGACGCTTCAATCACTGGTAAGATGGATGACCTTTCAGGCCTGAAAGAAAATATCATCATTGGTCGTCTCATTCCAGCCGGTACCGGGTTTAAGCAAGATAAAAAATAAAAAATTAAAAAAAGTAGCAATATAATATAGATAGAAAACTCCTCGTGTCCAGCGGGGAGTTTTTGTAATTTAAAAATATGCGAATAAATAATCAAAATAGATAATTTCT
>CAYLUK010000015.1:11136-14842 GCA_964386875.1 uncultured Gammaproteobacteria bacterium | reverse complement strand
TTTCTCTTTATTTTTTCTCATTTTTGTAGTAAAATATCAATATATGAAACACAAAATTATTATCATAATTTTAATAGTTTTTTCGTTTGTGGTGGCGGATTGTCTGTTAGCGTCGATGAGCTCCACCAACTATCAGATTTGGGCTGATGTTTTTTCAGTTGGCGGTGGCGAGGACTTAAGCTCGGACAATTATCAATTGGATTATACCCTTGGCGGGGGCGTTATCGGCCGAAGCTTATCAGACAACAATAGCGCTCGAGCCGGTTTTCGGGAAGCAATGAAAGATAATGCCACGCCGATTTTGACTTTGAGCGTTAGTAGTAGCTCCTTGGAGCTGGGTGAGCTTGATACAGCAACAGTTAAATCGGCTTCGCATACTTTGACGGTTGAGAGTAATTCTAGTAGTGGTGTCAGTGTCACATTCGCCGGTGGCACTCTAAGCGACGGTAGCGGTCATAATATATCAGCTTTGGGCTCGACCGCGACTGCGTCAACGCCTGGAGAAAGTCAATTTGGCTTTAATGTTATTTACAGCAGTGGCGATGCCACAGCTTTGTCACAAGCGCCATACAGCACTGCCGGCTCTTATGCGCATAATAGCGGTGATGAAATAATCAGTTCAGCCGGCGCGATGAGCAGTTCGGCGGTTTTCACTGCCACTTATATCGCTAATATCAGTGGTAATGAACCTGCCGGCACTTATACGGCGTCTATTACTTATACGGCGACATCTAATTTTTGAGTTAGTTGCTTAGTTATTAGTTTAAAGTTGCTTAGTTTGATAACTTTTCCAAAATTATGAGAACTAAAATAATAATCTTTTTTTTAGTAGTTATATTTATTCCTATTTTGGCTTCTGCCACCACTATTTCACCACCGATTATTGAAATAGAATTAGACCCCGGCCAATCAGGCAGGTATTTTTTAACTTTATTTAATGAGACTGATCTGCCTCTTTATTTGGACGGCTATATTGAAATATTTGAGTCCAAAGGCGAGCGGGGCGAGGTAGAAATTGTCTCACCGTCGGTTGCTTATCAATCCTTGTCGTGGCTGAAGCTACCGACCGAGTCCATTGATTTGAGACCGGGTGATATTGCCAAGGTTCCGCTGACGGTTGATGTTCCTCAGACGGCCGAGGTGGGGGGCTATTATCTGGCGGCGATGTGGGAGGCATCTCTTGGCCCCAAAGTTGCTGACTCGCAAATTGGCATCTCAAGCCGGGTTGGCACGCTAATTTTCTTGCGGGTCAAGGGCGAGGCCGAAGAAGATATTAGTATTATTGATTTTGGTTTGTCAGTTGATACAGATTTTTATAGTCATTTACCGGTTGCATATACAAGCCGGTTGTCCAACCTTGGCACGGTTCACCTTAAGCCGGCTGGATCAATTGTCATCAAAAATATTTTTGGCCGAGTAACTGCTGTTTTGCCGTTTAATCCTGATAAGAGAAATATTTTGCCTCAAAGCAATCGACAATTTGACAATGTCTGGCAGAGAAGGTTAGGTGTTTCTGATGATAGTGATGTTTGGTCTGATTTTTTAAATGAAATTACACAATTTTCGTTTGGCCGTTATAGCGCCCAGCTTGATTTGGAATATGGCGATAGCCGTCAGCGCGCAGTCTCTGACCCGGTGACTTTTTATGTCATTCCGTGGCGAATTATTTCAGTTATTATTATATTTATTGTTTTAATGATGATATTTAAAAGAATAAAGAAACAAGATACAAGAAAACAAGAAATAAACAAGAAACAAAAAACAAAATTAAAGATTGTAATTTGAAATTTATTTGTATCCCTGTATCTTGTTTCTTGTATCTTAATATCTACTTACACTGTTGATATTTTTTTTGTATATTTACATCAATATTATGAAAGCAACCTTAATTACAATATTTTTAATCTCAACTTTGATTATTGGCACGGTGGTTTTTGCGGCGGTTCAGAATGAAACCGGCGGTGTCAATGTCAATGCCACGATTCCGGATACTGGTGTTATTATTATCAATAATGGCAATGACAATAATAATAACCAGCAGCCAATCACCACTTTTGAGATATCACCCACTTATGGCAGTGTCAGCCTTAATTGTGATGAAGTTACTATTAACTGGAAGACTGAATTTCACACTATCACGCAGGGTAATACGGTTGTCAGTGATGCTTTTAGTAGTACTGAATTAGGCTATGGTGTTTCACTGGATAATGAAAATATTTTAACCGGTTCTCCGGCTGTTAATCACTCGGTTGTTATATCTGGTCTGATTTTAGGTCAGCAGTATAAATATTATCTTAAATCAGAAGTTGGATTATATAGTCGAACCAATCATGGTGGCACCTTTATTGCTTCTTGCGATGTCACCAACCCGATTATTAATGTCGTGCCTAAAAATCAGGGCGCAGAAATCAATATCAGCTACACCAGCGGTGATATCGCCCGAGTCGTAGTCAGACGGAGTACTAGTGGACCGCCGCCTAGCCCAACCAGCGGGACAGGTGTTTATGATGGGGCCCAGACACTACTAGTCGTTGATCCGGTCATAACTCGAGATACGACTTATTGGTATTCGGTGTTTGTCTGTAATGGCTATAGTGTCTGTTCCAGTGGCGCTAGTGACAGTGTGATTAGAACAGTTCCAAGTCCATCGGGGCTCATTGCCACCCCCGGTGACGAGCAAATCAATTTGGCTTGGACTAATCCGTCAGCTGACGTCAGTCATGATTTTACTTTTTCTTCGGTGCGGGCGATCAGAACCGGCGCTGATTGCTCTTCAGCCGGAATTAATGACGGCGCTCTGTTGTTTGAAGGCAACTCAAATAATTATCTGGATGCGGGACTCACCAATAATACGGCTTATAATTATAAAATATTTACCAAAAATACTTATGGCGAATATTCTACCGGTGTTTGTGTGTCAGCTGTTCCAATCCCCGGCGGCGGCGAGGTTTGTATTTCTAGTGTCAGCGTCTCAACTGGCGACAGCTGGGTAAATATCAATTGGACTAATCCGTCAAATGTGCCGGGTCAATTTGAATTAGATAGTGTTCAGTGGCAACGAAGTTCCAATTGCGTCACCTCCAGAAATTCCGGTCAGACAGTTTATAATGGGGCGGGTCAGAGTTTCTCTGACACTGGCGTCGCCAATAATAATATTTATGGCTACAGTAGTTTTGTCAATTACAATGGCAATCAGACTGCGAGTTGTGGCTGTGTTTCTGCCATTCCCGTCGGTGAAATTGAGGCGGAGCTGTGTCCTGATTGCGTGCCGACCGACCAGCATCCTGATTTTAATTTTTTTGTCAATAACGGATTGCTCCAGCTTGTTCCTGACAATAGTAATTTGTCTTTGTTGCCCGGATATACTTTGCGCGTCAATACAGTCAGAAGCTTATTGCCCAAGCAAGTGAAAATGATCATCGCTCGAATTGTTGATAAAAATTATTTCTTATCTTTAAATAACCCCCAGACAGTTTATCAGTCTGATTTTGTGGTGCCAATAGTTGGCGCGACTTACACTCTGCGTCTGGCTACGATTTATCAGGACAATACTATCTCTGATCAATATTGGCAGATCAATATTCCATCTGAGGGTCTGATTCATAGCGACCAGGCTGGCAATCGGCCGATTGCCAGCGCTCAAGTGTCGTTGTTGGATAATCAGTATCTACTGGCGGGTTATGGCACGACTAATCCCCAGGTCACC
>CAYLUK010000015.1:0-11116 GCA_964386875.1 uncultured Gammaproteobacteria bacterium | reverse complement strand
TACACTTTGAAGGTTGTCAAAGACGGCTTTTTGACTTATGAGCAGACAATATCAACCGCCAATAATATTATTAACACTCAAATTAGATTGGAGCGGGATCTGGGGCTGGGAGAAGTGATTAGTGTAATCAAGCTGGTGCTGGATAATCCGATAATTGAACAGACCAATCAGATTGTTGCCCCGGCAATTGTAGCCATATCACTCGTCAATGCCGCGATTGCCATTCCGTGGTGGAATTTTATTTATTATCTGCAATTATTATTTACCGAGCCATTAGCTTGGCTGTTTCGCAAACGCAAAAAGGGCTGGGGTATAGTGTATAATTCCATTACCAAAAAGCCGATTGATCTGGCAGTTGTCAGATTGTATGACCGCGATACTAAAAAATTGGTCAAATCAAGAGTGACCGACAAAGAAGGGCGTTATCATTTTCTGGTTGAAGAAGGTAATTATTATTTGGAAGTGGTCAAGTCCAAATTTGTTTTTCCCAGCGACTTATTGAAGAAAGTCAGCCATGACCAGAAATATTTTGATTTGTATTATGGCGAGACCATTGAAATCAAGCAAGGCCAATCCGGAATTATCACCGCCAACATTCCAATTGACCAAGACGAGGTGACTGATTCTGACCGAGAGATATTGAAAAAGTTTTTTTGGCGACAGATCAGGGAAAAGATTGGCATTGTCGGTCCGATTTTTGCGTTGATTTCATTTGTTGTTTCCCCGTCGCTTTTAATGGGTTTGTTCGTTTTATTACATGTATTATTATTTATGTTATTCTCTCGCCTAGCTAAAACAAAAAGACCGAAAAATTGGGGCGTTGTCTTTGATAAGAACACCAAGAGTCCGCTGGCCAAGTCAGTGGCCAGGATTTATGCGCCCGAGTATAATCGAATGTTGGAAGCCCAAGTGACAGACCGATATGGCCGGTATGGATTTTTGGCTGAAGGTGAGGCGTATTATCTGACCGCTGACAAAGATGGCTACAAGCGACACAAGACCGTTATTATGGAAAAGGGTAAAGAAGATGTTGATGAGCTGGTGGCTCGTGATATGTCGCTGGAGCAAGATGTAAATGAACCGGTCAAACCAATCATAGAACAGCCGAGCACCATCAGGAGTGAAAATGCCCCAATATCTAAAGAGGCGTCGCCTTTGGAAGAAATGGCAAAAAAAATAAAGGAGACTGTCGAAGAAACAAGTGGCGAGATTAAGGTGGATGATGACCAATTATTATCTTTTACAAGTGCGGAGTCAGTAATTGATACGAATGACGCAAATGATAATGTCAGTAACGCGAATAAAGAGCATCCGGATCAAGCTGGCAAAAATCAGGCTATAACCCCAAACAAAACAGGGGATAAGGCAATAAATCCACCGCCAACAGAAAATAAATTTGGCTAAAATATTAGTCATCAGTAAAAAGTGAAAATAATCCGCCGAGGCGGATTATTTTTGTATTTTCAAAATATCTTCAAACTGTCTTCATAACTCCCTCCGGTCGCTCGCAATGACACTATATGGGATGTTATGATGTGATAAAATTGTCAATTAAGAACAATCAAGTATATATACTATACAATACAATATAATACAATATATTAACTTCTCAATACTATATATTTTATAATCTATCAACTATAATTACTCTCTGTTGATAACTTTATGTTGACAATTAAGGACATTATTAATTATAATACATATATTGATTTATTGATTATGCTTGTGGATAAGCAAAGTTTCACCTCAAAAGTGAAATACCTTTGTTTATTGCGAAGATTAGACAAAATTTATTAATTAATGCCAGATAGGATACTAACAATTGAAGATGTCGCCAAGGTGATGAAAGTCAGCTTGAAGACTGTTTATCGTTGGATTAGCGCCGGTCAGTTGCCGGCGGCTAAAGTTGGCTATAAAACCTATCGGGTATTTGAAAACGATCTGATTAAATTTTTGCGAGGCAATATGACAAACGCCAAGCGCAAGAAATAATCAGATTTTTGTTTGTTAAAAATTGGCTTAAATCTTATTTAATAAGATTCACCCTGTTTAATAAAATTTTAAATTTTTAAAGAAGATAAAATGAACTTCCTAACAATTGAAAAATTTAATCACAGCCACAGAACCAGCTCTGTCAGGAAGATAATGTTCGCAGTTTTTATACTTGTCGTGCTTTTAATTATAATGGCGGCTTTGGCTGGCCTGATAGCTCAGAGTGGATTTGATGTTCGTGGGGTCCAAGCCGCCGGCGAATTTAAGACGCAAAATCAGCTTACCACCAGATAAAACATAAGATTATCAAAAAAAATTATAATATAATGCCAAGTCATAGCTTAGAAAAATTAAACAGTAAGAAAATCACAAGCATATTGATTGCGTTGCTGATGGTGTTTGTGGTGGGTGTTTTTGCTTGGATGTTTGGACTAAGATCAATGTCCGGAGCGCAAGCAGCCACTGGCATTAACAGCCAGATTAATTATCAGGGCAAAATAGCCGATAGTGGCGGTACGGCCGTGGCTGATGGCAGTTATGGTTTTATGTTTGAGTTGTATGATGCGGCCAGCGGTGGCAATGTCATCTGGACCGAAACTTGGACGGCGACGACTACGGCTGGCGCTATTACCATTGCTGACGGTGTGTTCTCGGTTGCTTTGGGCACATCCACGGCCATGGCGGCTAGCTTGTTTACCAGTGACACTATTTATTTGCAAGTATATTTTGACGCCGGCGGTGATGGCAGTTTTGAAGAAACCTTTGCGCCAAGGAAACGCTTGACCTCCTCGCCTTATGCCTTTAACGCCGATGCGGTTGATGGTTTAAGCGCGACGACGACGGCGACTGCAAGTCAGCTTTTGGCATTAGATAGCAATGCTGGTATGAGTGTCAATAGTGTCACCACTACTGGTTCAATTTATGTCGGCGGTTACGGGAGCTTTAATAATGTGACCACGACTGACACTTTGGCGGTCGGTGGCATTTTGACTGTTTCCGGCACCGCCACTTCCACTTTTGCCGGCAATATTGCAGTGTCAAACGGCAAGGATCTGCAAGTGTCAAATCTTTACGGCTATAATAATGCTTTGTCAATAAATTCTCTCACAACGATTTACGGCTCGGCTACCACCACGGACCGGTTCTATGCCGGTAATCAATTGTCAGTCGCCACTTCTTCTCCGGCCACCGGTTTTGCCTTGGCGGTTTCCGGCCAAGGCATTTTCTCCGGTGATTTGACTGTGGACACCAATATCTTGGCGGGCGGCAATGTCTTGGTCGGCACTGATATTGTCTTGCATGCCAATGGCGCTTCCATCAGATCAGACACGGCCGATGACAATGACAACAAATCAATCACTTTAAGCGGCGGTGGCGCTTATGACAGCTCTCGTGGCGCTTATATTAAATTATTCGGAAACGAAGACGATTTTGCCGGCAGTCTTTTCTTGGGCGCCGGTAATGATGCCAATTCCGGCCAAGTCGTTTTCTTCTCTCAAGACCAAGTCAGGATGACGCTTGATTACAACGGAAATTTCGGCATTGGCGACGCCTCTCCGGCCCAGCTGTTTACGGTTGGTAGCGGTGATCAGTTTACTGTCAATGGTAGTGGCTCGGCCACCACCACCAGCTATGTATCGGTCGGCACTGCCAATTCAGCCGGCTTCGGCTACACTGCCGGCGATTTGAATGTGGATAATAATTTACGAGTGTTTGGCTCGGCCACGACTACGGACCGGTTTTATGCCGGCAATCAATTATCAGTCGCCACTTCGTCGCCGTCAACCGGTTTTGCCTTGGCGGTTTCCGGCGGCGGAATCTTCTCCGGCAGTCTGACGGTTGATGCCAATATTTTAGCTGGCGGCTACGGCAGTTTCAATAATGTGACCACGACTGACACTTTGGCGGTCGGCGGTATTTTGACGGTCAGTGGCATAGCCACTTCCACCTTTGCTGGTAATGTCAGTATTGCCGACGGCTATGATTTGCAAGTGTCCACTATTTATGGCTACAGTCCGATTAGTGTCAACAGCGATTTGACCATTAACGGCATCACTACTTCCACCCGGGCTTTGGCTGTCGGCAGCGGCGACATCACTTATATTGATATGATTGGTGGCGATTTGTATGTTGGTGGCGATTTTGAAGTGGACGGCGTGGCTTATTTGCCGGGCCAGGCGATTGCTTATCATACGCCGACCAGCCCCCACACCTTTGCTTCCTGGGCGACCGGCACTGGCAGTTCTAATGTTGACGATGCCAGTCTTTATATTAATCCGTCAAGCGCGGCCAGCGATACTAATCTGTTTGGTTTGGCAGTGGGTGGCAGTGTGGTGATGCTGGTGGATGCCGAGGGCGATATTTTTGCCAATACCTTGACTTTGGAAGGATCGCAGACAGTCGGCACTTCCAATGTTTCCACTTTGGTCGTGGAAAATAATTCATTCTTGGGTGATAGCACCAATTCTGATTGGACGCATATCAAAGGCACCTTGTGGGTGCAGACCAACAGAGCCAATAGTGTTGCCTCTTCATCAGCTTTAGTCATCACTCAAGAGAGTACGGGCAATTATTTGGAAGTATCAAATGGCGCCACTTATTTCAATGGCGGGACCAGATACTTTACGATTGATAATGCCGGCGTAGCGTCCACCACCAAATTATATGTCCAAGGCAGCGCCACTACCACCCAATATTTATCAATCGGCTCTGCCAATTCAGCCAATTTCAATTATGGCACCGGCGATGTAAATGTTGACAATAATTTATTGGTGTTTGGCAATGCTACCACTTCCGGCTATTTGACTTTGGGCACAGCGCCGGCCGGCGCCAACTTTGCTTCCGGCTATCTCAATATCCAAAATGACTTGGTGGTGGGCAATGTCGTTACATCCACCCAGGCGATTGCGATTGGCTCGGGCAATATCAATTCCATTGATATGGCTGGCGGTGATTTGTTTGTCAGTGGCGATACCGAGTTTGCCGGCAGTGTGTTTTTGCAAGGCCAGCTTTTGTCGTCTTCTACAGTTGAATTTGAAGGCAAGGTAGTCGCCACTTTTATCCCGACCACGCCTCATTCTTTCGGATCATGGGCGACTGGCGTGGCTGGTTCTAATGTTGATGACTCCAGTATCTATATCAATCCATTATCCGCCGCCAGCGACACTAATCTGCTGGGTTTGGCGGTGGCCGGCAATGTAAAAATGATTGTTGATGCCGAGGGTGATATTTTTGCCAATACTTTGACGCTTGCAGGCGGTCAGACCGTGGGTCAGTCCACTATTTCCACTTTGTATGTGGAAAATCATTCCTATTTGGGCGATGCCACCAATGCCGATTGGATTCACGGTCAAGGCACAATGTGGCTGCAGGCCAACAAAAATGACTCTACGGCTTCTTCCTCGGCTTTGGTTATCACCCAGCAAGGCACCGGTAATTACTTGGAAGTGTCTGATGGCGCCAGTTATTATAATCAAGGTACTAGATATTTCACGATTGATAATTCCGGTGTCGCTTCCACCACCAAATTATATGTCCAAGGCAGCGCCACCACCACTCAATATCTGTCAGTGGGTTCTGCCAATGCTGCCAGCTTTGGCTACAATACCGGTGATTTAAATGTGGATAATAATTTGCTGGTGTTTGGCTCAGCTACCACTACTGACAGATTATATGTCGGCAATCAACTGTCAGTCGCCACCTCTTCTCCGGCCAGTGGCTTTGAGCTGGCTGTTTCAGGCCAAGGCATTTTCTCCGGCGATTTGACTGTGGATACTAATGTTTTGGCTGGTGGCTACGGTAGCTTCAATAATGTGACCACGACTGACACTTTGTATGTCGGTGGTTATGCCTCTTCAACAGGGGGCTTATTTACGCAAGGTAATTTTCATATCGGCGGAACATCAAGTTTTGACGGCAATATTTCTGTCGGCGCTATTCCGATTCAAGCCAATAAGGTATCAATTTCTGACGGAGCTGTCGGCGGCGTAACTTATATGGATTTAAGCAATCAGCATAATAATCAATTTATAAAGCTGGGCATAAACAATAATGATGCTCAAATCGGCTATGATGATGGCGATACCTTTACTATTGGTGAAATGAATAATACTGATGATGATACTATTGATGCCAAATTAAGCATTAATGCTACCGGCGATGCCACTTTTTCCAACAATTTGAGAGTGGATGGCGGGAATATAGGAATTACTACTGATACTGATTTGTTACAATTGGCTTCTAATTCATTTACAATTAATGGCTCGGCTACGACAACCGGCTCATTCACGGCTAATTCTAATTTTTATGCCAGAAATAGCTTGGTCGGCGTCGCCACCACTTCACCGTGGGGTCATTTGTCAGTCCAAGGCGCCGGGACTGTGCCGGCTTTAGTCGTGTCCGATACTTCTAATAATACTGATTTTATTGTTGACGCGTCCGGTAATGTCGGTATTGGCACTATCACTCCAAGCGTTAAACTTGAAGTTGTTGATTCAGCTGCTGTCAACGCCCAAGTCGCTTTATTAATTGATACAACAACTGCTACCACAAACCCGCTTCCTCTAAAAGTTGTTGCCAGAAGTGGAAGTGGCAATGAAGGCGAGCCTGCTTTAATTGGATCTGAAGTCGCCCTTTTCAAAAGAAATCCGACTTCGGCTTATGGTGCGGCAATAGCTATTGTTGCGGGTAGTTCTGCTTCATCACAAATATATTTTGGAGATAAGAATGATATAGACCAAGGAGTTTTAACTTACACTCACGGAACCACAAACGCTTTTAGCTTTGATGATAGTGTCGGTATTGGCGACACTACTCCAGCTCAATTATTCACGGTCGGCGACGGCGATAAATTTACCATCAGTAGCGCCGGCTCGGCCACTACCACCAGCTATTTGACAGTCGGCACGGCGCCGTCAGGGACACTATTTTCGGCCGGCAATCTTAATGTTCAAAATAATATTATTTTTGGTGGCAATGCCACGACCACGGGCACGATTGATGTCGGTCAGATCTGTCTTAGCGGCACCAATTGCATTAGCGACTGGTCATCACTTGGCAGTGGCAGTGGCGCTGCTTGGCAATTCGCTTGGACCGGCGCTATTACCCCGACCACCACTAATGCCGGTTTCTTTGTCACCGGCTCGTCCACGGTAGCGGCCAATTTCCGAGTCGCTGGCAACGCCACCACCACCGGTTATCTGGCAGTCGGCACGGCTCCAACCGGCGCCAATTTCTCGGCCGGCGATCTTAATGTCCAGCGCCATATGGTTGTGGGCGGCAGCGCCACCACTACCGGCAATATTTCGGTCGGCGATGATATTGTGTTCAATTCATCAGGCGCTTGGCTTAGGGCGGGCACCACTCCCGGCTCCAGCACGAGCTGGATTGGTATTATCAGCGGTCTTAATAGTGATCAAACTTCTGATGGCGCCAAGGCCCAATTTTTCGGCAATGATAATGATTTATTACCCGGCAAGCTTATTCTTGGCGCCGGCAATGTGGCTGGCGGCGAGATATTATTTCAGTCAGCCGGCGCTTCCCAGGTGGTATTGGATTACAGCGGTAATGTCGGTATTGGCAATGTTGCGCCAAATACCAGCGCCAAATTGGAAGTGACCGGCAATATTTATTTGAGCCAGGGCGCTGACCGAACTATTAAGGTAGAGAATGAAACATCTGGCAATGGCAGTTCTTTATATATTGAAGCTGGCGATGGCGGTGTTGGCGATAATGGCGGTCATATTTATATTAATGGCGGAGACGGTGATGGCACCATCGGCAATGTCATCTTAGCCAGCTTGCGAGGCAATGTCGGTATTGGCGCCGCGCCTGATTCTTCCTACATATTGGATGTGACCGGCAATTCCCGAGTCGCCGGCACGCTTAATGTGACCGGAAATTTGACGGCTGACGCTGATATTATTCTGTCCACCGCCAATGACATCCGAGCCGATACTTCTGACAGCGCTGATGATCAATATATATTTCTGTCCGGCGGAGGTGCGACCAACAGTGGCACTCGCGGCGCTTACATAGATATGTTTGGCAATGAATATTCCTCCCTTAATTTAAACGGTAAACTATTATTGTCTTCAGGAGATAATGCCTATAGCACTGTGCTTTTGGGCATTGCCGGCAGTTGGAAGATGATGGTTGATAATGGCGGTGATTTAGTGGTTGGTAATAATGCTTCTGGTGTAACTAATTCCACTTCCACTTTAAATGTGATAGGGACAATGAGTGTAAGTAGCAGTGTCGGTATTGCCACTTCTACATCTTGGGGACAACTGGCGGTTGAGGGACAGGGTAGCGCGCCGGCCTTGGTGGTGTCTGACACTTCCAACAATACTGATTTTATTGTTGATAGTAGCGGCAAAGTGGGCATTGGCAACGCCTCGCCAAAAGAGCTGTTGGATGTGTCCGGCGACATTACAATTCATGCCAATAACGGGCTGATGGGGAATATTTATTATCAGAGCGGTTGGTTTCACCACGGAGCCGGCTATGGCGGATATATAAAGTTTCCCAATACCGGCGGTCTTACAATTCAGCCGGTGTCTTCCGAAGGCACGGTTGACGGAGCGGCCACTTTTGGCCAGACAACCTACTGGGACACGACCGGAAGAATGGGCATCGCCACTTCCACGCCTTGGGGTTATTTGTCGGTGGAAGGGCAAGGCACTTATCCGGCTTTGGTCGTGTCTGATACTTCTAATAATACTGACTTTATTGTTGATAGTAGCGGCAAAGTGGGCATTGGCACTGCTGTGACTGATAAACTGCTGACAGTTTCCGCTAATACCGGCGTAACGGCAATTCAAATTTATAATGGTGATAGAAGCTATCAAGGTATAGAATTCAGGGGTCGTGGTAGCGATGACAGTATTCGTGATATTGGCGGCATCAAAGCTTTGGCAACTTCCGGTAATCTTACTAAAGTGACAATTTGGGCAGCCAGTAGCACAGGCATAGAAGAAGAAGCAAATAAATCAACTATGTCTGGAGCTTATTATTCTATGCAAAGAAATGCAGCCAGTGAAATTACTCATACTTTTTGGGGTAATGAAAAAGATGTTGGCGATAATGTGACTCTGGCATTGGCTTCCAATGATAGCGCGGACAATGAGACTGGATATTCTGAAATTAGAATGATTATTGGCGATACGACAAACGGCAGTGAAGACGCAGATTTGGCTTTTTATAATTTTAAAGCTGGGACATTAACTGAAGTGGCCAGATTTGCTAATAGTGGCTTTGTCGGCATTGGCACGACCACTCCAAGCTATTTGATGCAAGTCCACAAGACTGCGGCCGCCAGTGGTGATGTGTTATTTGCGGTGACTACCAGTACTGATAATACGACTGATAAAAATATAAAATTCAAGGTGATGGGTGGCGGACAAGTATATGCTGACGGCGGATTTCAGACCGGTGACGCCGACTATGCCGAATATTTTTATACTCGTGATACCGATCTTAAAGCCGGCGAAGCCGTCTGTGTGGATATTGAGAATAATAACGCAGTCAAAAGGTGTACCCGCGAGGCTGATTCAAATTTGATGGGCATTGTCTCCACCCGGCCGGGAATTGTCGGTAATAAAAAAAATGAATATGAAAGTAATCCAAATTATAAGATTATTGGCATGCTGGGTCAGGTGCCGGCTTTGGTGTCTGACGAAAATGGACCAATCAGACCCGGCGACAGCTTGACTAGCGCCGCTTCCAAGCCGGGCTATATTATGAAAGCCAATGCCGGCGATTCCACGGTTGGTGTGGCATTGGAAGTTTTGACCGGCAGTACCGGCAAAATTAATGTCTTGATCTCTCGACGCAACAAGAGCTTGACCGTGGAAGAAGTGGAGGAGAAAATTACTCAACGAGTGGCTGATATGGAGATTGAAGATGAAGTGAACTTACTGGTATCTAATGCGATTGACTCGCTCAATCTCAATGATGAAGTCAGCCAAATTTTAGATCCAAAGCTGTTTCAGCTGGGCTCTCGGCTGGATTTGACTATTGAAAATACCAATTTCCGGCTGGATCTAGTCAGTGGTTCCTTGTCCAATCTGCAAGCTACTGTCAGCGTTTCTGATTTGAGGATGTCAGCGATGGAGGGCAAAGTCGCCAGCTTTGAGCTGACTGCTTCTTCTACTGTCAGTATAGTTGACGCACTGTCAATGCAAGTTGGCGGTGCCATCAACCGCATATCTCTGATGGAACAGAATTGGCAGAGTGCTTCTTCCACCATGTCCATACTCCAAAGTCAGATTGATGATATTTATACTTTAATTACTGATGCTGACGCTCCAAGCTTGTCCGTCGTTGACACCAGTGGCGATTTTGACGAGCTCGTGATTACTCAGTCCGCTACTTTTTATGGCACGATCACGGTAATTGGCGAGACCAACTTCAAAGCTAAAGTCGTGTTTGAGGACAAGGTGTATTTCAATGAAGATTCAGCCGGCATTGCGACTATTGAAGCGGGCGCCACTTCCACGGAAGTAATGTTTAAGAGTGAATATAAGTGGTTGCCGATAATTACGGTGACACCAAGAGGCAATGTCGGCGCCAGAAATTACTGGGTGGAGAATGAGTCCAATGATAAATTTAGAATTGTGGTTGATCCTTTTGCTGATGACGAGATTGATTTCAACTGGCAAGCCGTGGCAGTGGAGGGCTTTGAGGGCAAAGTCGCCGGCGCCAGTCGAATGGTGATTCTAATCGGCTGTACTGACGCGTCAGCCAATAATTATTATGACCGGGCGGCTGAAGATGACGGTTCGTGCGTTTATGATGTCTTCGGCTGTACTGACATTTCAGCTATTAATTATAATCTGACAGCGACGATTGAAGACGGCTCTTGCGTTTATGATGAGCAAGTGGTGGAGGAAACACCGACACCGGAGCCAGTAATTGAGCCTGCTCCAGAACCGACACCGATACCTGATCTTACTCCTGCGCCAGAGCCAACTCCGGTACTGACAGTTGAGCCCGCTCCGGAAGCGCCAATAGTCGAATCGGTGCCTGTACCTGTACCGGCGATTGAACCTATGATTGAGTCCGCCCCGGAAGCGACGATATAATCGTCATTGCGAGGGAGCTCAAGCGACCGTGGCAATCCCGT
>CAYLUK010000014.1:3343-18063 GCA_964386875.1 uncultured Gammaproteobacteria bacterium | reverse complement strand
TGTTCGAGATATTAAGCGAGATATTGCCAGAGTTTTGATGGTGATGGGTGAAAAAGCGCAAAACGCAAAACGCAGAAGATAAGTAATTATTTCATTAAAATTTTTAATTTAGCAAGATGATTATATGACTGAAGAGAAAAAAATAATCAAAAGAAAGTTCAAGGGTGAAGTGGTTTCCGATAAAATGGAAAAGACCATTACAGTTAGAGTTGATCGATTAAAATTGCATCCTCGATACAAAAAGAGATATCAAGTAAGTAAGAAATATAAAGTTCATGATCCGAAAAATCAATGTAAGGTAGGTGAAACAGTGGAAATTATTGAGGCACGACCAATGAGCAAGGATAAGAGATGGCGAGTCTTATATAAATAAAAATTAGAAACTTAAATAATATGCTTCAAGCAGAATCAATATTAAAATCAGCAGATAACACCGGCGCCAAACGGATGAAGGTGATTAAAGTTTTAGGCGGTTACAAAAAACGATATGCTCGTGTCGGTGATATTGTCACAGCTTCAGTCAAAGAGGCTGTTCCTCATAGTATGGTGAAAAAAGGTGATGTGGTTCATGTTGTTTTGGTGCGAACTAAAAAGGAAACTGGTCGGTCGGATGGATCATATATCAGATTTGATGATAATGCTGGAGTTATTATTGAGCTCAAAAATAAAGAAATGAAAGGGACTCGGGTTTTTGGTCCTGTGGCTCGAGAATTGAGAAATTTGGGTTATCAGAAGATTATTAGTTTAGCGCCAGAAGTATTATAAACGCGTAACGTATAATGTATAACACAAAACGAAAATTATTAAATAATATGAAGATTAAGAAAAACGACAAAGTAAAATTGATAGCAGGCAAAGACAAGGGTAAGACCGGAAAGGTGATCCAGGTTATTATTAGTGATCAGAAAGTTGTGGTTGAGGGTTTGAATTTGATGATTAAACATCAGCGACCCAAAAAACAAGGTGAAAAGGGCCAACGAATACAGTTTCCGTCGCCAATTGATATTTCCAGTGTTGCTCTGGTGTGTCCAAAGTGTAACAAAATTACTAGAGTTGGTTTTCAGATTAGTAAATCAACTAAGACAGAATCAGATCAGAAAATTAAAACAATAAAAAACAGAATTTGTAAAAAGTGTCAAGAGATAATATAAAACAATTCTAAAATTTTCAATTTTCAAACAATTTCAAAATTTCGAAATTAATTAATTGTTTGGAAATTGAAAATTAGGAAATTAAATATATGGAATCAAAATTATATAAAATTTATAAGACAAAGGTAGTCCCGGCGATGCAGGAGAGTTTTGATATGAAAAATTATATGAGTGTTCCTAAGATTGAAAAGGTTACTTTAAATATTGGTATCAATGCGAAAAATAATGACAGTAGCTATTTAGAAATGGTTGAAAGCACTTTGACTAGGATCACTGGTCAAAAACCAATTAAGACTAAGGCGAAGAAGGCAATCTCTGCTTTTAAAGTAAGGGAAGGGATGATTGTCGGGATGAAAGTGACTTTGCGTGGCAAGCGTTTGTATGACTTTTTGGATAAGCTGATTGGTATAACAATTCCTCGGATTAGAGACTTTCGTGGTTTATCGGTCAAAGGTGTTGATCGCCAAGGTAATTTGACTATTGGTTTTAAAGAGCATAATGTATTTCCAGAGATACGATCCGATGAAGCAGAAAAAATTCATGGACTTGAAGTGACGATTACCACCAATGCAAATAGCTACGAAGAAGGATTGAAATTATTTGATCTTTTGGGTTTTCCTTTTCAGAAAAATAAATAACTAAAAAATGAATTTTTTATTTTCTTATTTTCTTAAACGAATATGGCAACAAAATCACAAATAGCAAAATCAAACAGAAAACCAAAGTATTCCAGCCGTGAGGTAAAGCGGTGTTGGCGTTGTGGTAGAAAACGTGGATATATGAGAGAGTTTAGATTATGTCGTATCTGTTTTCGTGAGTTAGCCAACAGCGGTCAGATTCCCGGAGTTACTAAATCTTCCTGGTAATTAAATTAAAAAATTAAAAAAATAAAAAATTAATTTCTTACTTTCTTAATTTCTTATAAAAATATGACTGATCCAATAGCGGACATGTTAACAAGAATTAGAAACGCCTCCAAGGTTAGAAAGCCTAAGGTTTTTATTCCATTTTCAAAGATAAAACTTGAAATTGTCAAAATTTTGAAAAGGGAAGGATTTATTAGTGGTTATAATGAACTAAAACCGGGAAGTCCAGAAGATAAATTTGGTGGTATTAATGTTGAATTGAAATATGAGGATAAGAAGTCAGTTATCACTAGTATTAAAAGAACTTCAAAACCAGGTCGTAGAATTTACGCCACCAAAGATGAATTACCCAATATTTTAAATGGTTTGGGGGTTGCAATCGTTTCTACATCGGCAGGAGTAATGACGGTCAAAGAGGCCAAGAAAGCTGGTCTGGGTGGAGAGGTTATTTGTGAAATCTATTAGATAATAAATCAATAAATTAAAAAAAATAAAAAATTAATTTCTTACTTTCTTAATTTTTTATTTTATTAACAATATGAGTAGAATCGGAAAACAAATTATTACAATACCAATTGGCGTTGATGTTAAGATTAGCGATAATATTGTGATTGTCAAGGGTCCCAAGGGAGAGTTGAAGCAGGAGATTCATCCTCATGTTAGTCTTGCAATATCTAATAATGAGTTGACTATAAAAATTAAAGATGAAAATGACAAATTTCAGAAATCACTTTGGGGGCTATTTGCGAGCTTAGTAAAAAATATGGTTATTGGTGTGACTGATGGATTTTCTAAAGGATTGGAGATAAATGGGGTTGGTTTTAAGGCAGTGGTGTCTGGCAAACAATTAATTTTAAATGTCGGTTTTTCACACTCGGTAAAATATGATATTCCTGACGGTATTGAAATTACAGTTGAAGGTAATAAAATTAAAATAAGTGGCATCGACAAACAGGTGGTTGGAGAAGTTGCCGCCCAAATCAGAGCAGTCAAAAAACCAGAGCCCTATAAAGGTAAAGGAATTAAATATTCAGATGAGCAGATTCGTCGGAAGGTTGGAAAAGCGGCTGCTTCTAAATCAGCATAATATATTTTTTTATGAGACAAAAGAAACAACTATTGAAAAATAAGATAAGAGGTCAGCGTCGTCGTCGGGTTAGAGCCAAAATTTCAGGGACTGCCAGTGTCCCTCGGCTTTCAGTTTATCGAAGTTTACTTCATATTTATGCCCAGCTTATTGATGATAGTTTAGGAAAAACAATAGCCAGCGTCAGTGATAAAGAGATAAAAGACGGTCAGACCAAAATTAAAAAAGCTCACTCTTTGGGTAAGCTTTTAGCTCAGAAAGCTAGTGAAAAAGGTATTAGTCGAGCAGTGTTTGATAAGGGTAGATTTTTGTATCACGGGCAAGTAAAGGCGGTGGCAGATGGCGCCAGAGAGGGCGGACTTATTATATAAAAAAATAAAAAAAATAAAAAATTAATTTCTTACTTTCTTAATTTCTTGTTTTCTTAAAAAATATGATAGAAAAAAATAAAAAAAGAAACACCAAACCTCGAAAAGAGCAGCCAGAATTTGAGCAGCAGATTGTTGATATTGCCAGAGTAACTCGGGTGATGGCTGGTGGAAAAAGAATGAGCTTTAGAGCTTGTGTTGTAATTGGCGATAGAAAAGGCAGAGTTGGGGTGGGACTTGCTAAGGGTAAAGATGTTGCCATTGCGGTTGGAAAAGCAGTCAAACAAGCAGAGAAAAAATTGACCACAGTCAATATGCGTGGCAAGACTATTCCTCATGAGGTCAGAGTCAAGCTTGGTGCAGCCAAGATACTTTTAAAGCCCGCTCCCGAAGGTAGTGGAATTATTTCTGGTGGTGCAGTCAGAACTGTTTTAGAATTAGCCGGAATTGGCGATGTGGTATCAAAAATTATGGGTACCAACAATAAGGTTAACAACGTCAAAGCAACCATCAAGGGCTTGGAATCTTTGAAAAGAGTTGAAAAGCAAAAAGAAATCAAGGAGGAGAAAAAAGAGAAGATTGAAAATAAAGAACTAAATAATAAAAAATCAAGTAACAAAGAACAAGAAACAATAACCAAATAAGTAAAAATCAAAATTGAAAATTGAAATTTGGAATTTGTTTGTATCTTGCGTCCTTGTGTCTTGTTTCTTAATTAATATATGTCACTTACATTATCAAATTTAAAACCAGCTAAAGGATCAGTCAAACGACGGAAGAAAGTTGGTCGTGGTGGAAAACGAGGTACTTATTCTGGTCGTGGTATCAAAGGTCAGAAATCAAGAAGTGGCGGTAAATCCGGTCTTAAGGCCATGGGTTTCAAACAGACTTTACAGCGAATTCCTAAAAGTCGCGGTTTCAAAAGTCTGAAGCCGAAAATGGAAGTCATCAACTTGTCTGACTTGGAATTAAAATTTAATGATGGTGACAAGGTGACGGTTAACGCGCTAATTAGAGCAGATTTGATTTCCGGCAGTAAGGCTGGGGTGAAAGTTTTAGCTAAAGGTAAATTGACTAAGAAATTAATTGTTGTTGCCAACGCATTTTCAGAATCAGCTAAGGATGCTATAATTTCTGCCGGCGGTAAAATTGAGATTATTTAAATTTATCTAACAACTTATGTTAAATAAGCTCACTAAAATTTGGAAAATACCAGACTTAAGAAAAAGTATTCTTTTTGTTTTGGCAATGTTGGTAATTTTCCGAGCGGCCGCTCATATTGCGGTTCCAGGAGTTGATACTTCGGGCTTAAAACAGCTTTTTGAAGGCAATCAGCTTTTGGGCTTGATGAATATATTTTCCGGTGGCACAATGCAGAATTTTTCTATTGTAATGCTTGGTGTGGCGCCGTATATTACTGCGTCTATTATTTTTCAGTTATTGACTATGGTTGTCCCTTGGTTGGAGGAATTATCCAAAGAAGGAGATTATGGTCGACAGAAAATTAGCCAATGGACTAGGTGGTTGTCCGTGCCACTGGCTCTAATGCAGTCATTTGGTATGATTACTCTGCTTCGTCGGAGCGTGCCGAGCATTATGCCTGATTTTGGAATTTGGCAATTGTCTTTGGCAATGATTTCAATTTTGGCCGGTACGATATTTCTAATGTGGATTGGTGAATTGATATCAGAAAAGCATATTGGCAATGGTATCTCGCTTCTGATCTTTGCGGGTATCGTCTCTGGTCTGCCAACATCAGTTGGCAATGTCTTTACTACTTATGATCCGACCCAGATTATTAATATGGTAATTTTTGTAGTCATTGCTGTTATTACGATTGTCGGCGTGGTTATCATCACCGAAGGTCAGCGGAATGTTCCGATTTCATATGCTCGTCGAGTGAGAGGCAATAAAATGTATGGTGGTTCCAATACTCATTTGCCACTTCGAGTTAATCAGGCTGGTGTTATTCCGATTATTTTTGCGATCGCGATAATTTTGTTACCGACGATGGTGGCTCAGCTGTTTGTTAATGTCAAGACCGCCTTGGTAGCGGGCGCGGCTCAGTGGATTTTACAGCTTTTCGAAAATCAACTTTTCTATGGCATTGCCTATTTTGTGATGGTGGTGGCTTTTACTTATTTTTATACTGCAGTTATTTTTCATCCTGATCAAATTGCCGAGAATTTACAAAAGCAAGGTGGCTTTATCCCCGGTATTAGGCCAGGGAGCAATACGGCTCATTATCTGCAGAAAGTGGTGACTAGAATTGTGTTCACCGGCGCTTTATTTTTAGGTGTGATTGCGGTTTTGCCTTTGATTACGGCTCAGATTACCAACACTCAAAGTTTGGTTGTCGGCGGTACGAGTTTACTTATTGTGGTTTCGGTTGTGATTGAGACTGTCAATCAAATCAATGCCCAACTGGCAATGCGGGATTATGAGGAAATCTAATGGCATATGGCATATGGCTTGTGGTCCTGAGAGGGGCTTTTTTAAATTGAGAAAATGAGGTAAAATAAAATTATTAATTCTTAATTTCTAACTCCTAACTCCTGATTTTATGAATAACAAACCATTTGAAATTATTGTTCTTGGCCCACCGGTTTCCGGCAAGGGCACGCAAGCCGAGTTGTTGGCAAAAACTTTTGCTGTGCCTCATATTTCGACGGGACAGATTTTGCATTCCATTAAAGACGATTCTTCTCATCCGTTGTCAGCCCGGCTGAATGAGTTTATGGGCCGAGGCAATCTTGTGGCTGATGAAATTGTCAATCAGCTGGTTGCTGAAAGAATCAAAAAATCCGATTGTGGTTTGGGTTTTGTTCTTGACGGTTATCCGCGGACGGCTGATCAAGCCAAATTTATTGACCAAAGTTCTGATCTTGATTATGTGTTTTTGATTGATATAAGCGATGAGGCAATAATTGAACGTATTGCTGGTCGGCGAGTCTGTAAGAATGGTCATACTTGGCATCTCAAGTATTCGCCATCAAAAGTTGAAAATATTTGTGATGATTGCGGGGAGTCGCTTTTTCAGCGTGATGATGACAAGTCGGAAGTAGTAAAAAATCGGCTGGCAATATATCATCGGGAAATGGATCCAATTTTGGATTTTTATGTCAAAGACGGCGTTTTGATTAAGATTGACGGCGAAAAACACATTGAAGAAGTGTTTCAGCAGATTGTCCGGTTGATGGTTGATGATTTGCGAATCAAAACAAAATAATTTTTTTATGATTAGCATCAAGACAAAAAAAGAAATAGATATTATGAGACAAGGCGGCAAAATATTGTCGTCTATTCTTGATAATGTCATGCGTGAAGTGAAGTCGGGAATTAGTACCATGAGTTTAAGTAGTCTAGCAGAAAAATTAATCAACCAGAGTGGTGGAATTCCGAGCTTCAAGGGCTACCAAGCAGCCTGGTCGGAAGATGCATATCCGGCGGCACTGTGTGTTTCAATCAATGATGAAGTGGTCCATGGTATTCCAACCGAGGACAAGATTATTAAAACTGGCGATGTTGTTGGACTTGATTGCGGGTTAAGATATAAAGGACTTTATACTGATATGGCTAAGACGGTGATTGTTGGTCGGACTTCTAAAGAGATAAAAAAAATGGTTTCTGTTGCTAAAATCGCACTAATGAGCGGGATTAAAGAAATCGCTCCGGGTAAATATATCTCAGATATTTCTCGAGCCATTCAGATCGAGGTGGAAAAAAATGGCTTTTCTGTTGTCAGACAGCTTGTTGGTCATGGCGTCGGTCGCAGTGCCCATGAAGAGCCACAAGTTCCCAATTATGTTAGTAAAGATTATCCGAAAGTTGAGCTTAAAGCGGGTATGACTCTGGCACTTGAGCCAATGGTAAATTTAGGCAGTTACGAGGTCGAGACTGGAGCTGATGGCTGGACCATTTCTACAGTTGATAAAAAGCCCAGTGCTCATTTTGAACACACAGTACTTGTGACAGACAAGGGGTATGAAATACTAACAAAATAAATTTTTAATTTTTAATTTTATAATTTTGTAAAGTAATTTTTAATTTTAAAACATTAAAAATTTAGATTTATTTTAAAATTAATAATTACAAAATTTAAAATTGTTTTTTTATGAAGATTTTAGGTATTGATTATGGCGAATCAAAAGTCGGATTGGCAATTGGCGACACTGACAGTAAAGTGGCGACTCCTTATAATACGATAAAAAATCGCAACGCAAATATCTTAATTAAAGATATTACCAGTGTTTGTCAGCAGGAAAGTATTGACCAGATTATTGTTGGTCTGCCGATTAATGATCAAGCCAACTCCTCTGGACAAATCAAAAAGATCGAGAAGTTTATAGCAGACTTAAAGACGGCGACTTCGCTTGAGGTGTTGGCAGAGGATGAACGATTTTCGACTCAAATGGCCCATACTATGACCGGCGACGGCAAGAAAGATGACAGTGTTTCGGCAATGATAATTCTTCAATCATATTTTGATAAAGGATCAATGACTAATGATCAAGCACCAAATAACAAATAATGATCAATAATCAAATTAAAAAATTAAATTTTAAATATAATTTATTTGAAAATTGTGATTTGTGATTTGGAATTTGTTTGTATCCTTGTATCTTGTTTCTTGTATCCTATTTTATTATTTTATGTCCACTATTTTAACCCAAGGCATCATTTTAAAACGTGATCATTATAATGATTTTGATCGTCAACTAATTATCTACACTCAAGAACTAGGCAAAGTGTTGGCGATTATCAAGGGTGCCAAGAGGATTACCTCCAAGCTTAATTCTCATTTGGATTATTATTATATTTCTGATTTAATGTTGGCAGACGGGGCGAGGTTTAAACATATTGCTGGTGCCAAGATCAATCAAAAGTATAATGACATTACTGGTAATTTAAGCAAGCAGTTGTTTGCCTCGTATTTTCTTGAGGTCGTCGATCGGCTAGTAAAATTTAATTTTGTAGATAAATATGTTTTTGAAATTATTAAAAAGTTTTTTAATGAACTATCTAGAGAGAAGGACAAAAAAGAGCTGATTGTTTTGAACAAATATTTATTTGATTTGTTAAGCCATTTGGGATATTGTCTGATCGTCAGATCCAAGACCCAGCGAGAATTAATTAATCAGTTAAATAAACTGGTGGTTGAAGTCTGTGAACGAGAGATTTTAAGCTTCAAGTACATCGTCAAGATGTCAAATATGCAGGCTTGCAAAGAAATCGATAGTAGTGTATAATAGTTCTTTGTTGAAATTGGCAAAAAACAGGAGGGAAGTCCAGTGCAAGGATTTGTCATCACCCCACAAGACACAATTTTGGATGAAATTATTATTTCATCACTAATTCCTCATCGGGAGAGAATACTTCTGATTAGAGAAGTGGTAATTATCGGCGACAATGACCAAGAGAGAGCAATGGCTACACTTGATCTGTCACATCGGCTAGATTTGTTTGAGGGACATTTTCCTGGTTGGCCGATTTTGCCGGGAATTTTTAGTCAGGAAGCATTGGCCCAATTAGGCGCAATATCATTCTTATTTCACCATCGTGAAGAAGCTGACAAAAAATTTGCCTTTTTACAATGTGATATGAGGTGGCGGATGCAAGTCAAGCCAAACGCACGACTACGACTGGAAACCAGTTTTTGTAGCCGTATTGGTGGAGCGGTTAAGTTTAGGGGCAAGGCCTATCTTAATGGTGATGTGGCTGCCGAAGGGATTTTTATAGGTGGCATTGTTTAGTAGTAGTGATGCGACGAGGCACAAATATGTGCCTCTTTTTTTTTCAATTTTTCCACGGGATCCCCACGGTCATTCCCTCGGGATGACGATTAGGATCGTCATTGCGAGGGAGCTCAAGCGACCGTGGCAATCCCGTGGATAATCAAGCTTTAATTGATTTGTCAAATACCTAATTTTTAGTTATAATAAACCTATTGAAATTAATAATTTTTTTATCTAATTCTATGGAAAGAATTCCAGTATCGGAGGTATCAAACAAGGCGGGACAGGAGGTTAAGATTTCTGGCTGGGTGCATAGCCGGAGAGATCATGGAAAAATAATTTTTATTGATTTACGTGATAAAACCGGATTAATTCAGGTGGTTTTTGCGCCGGACAATCCGGAGGCGTATAAGTCGGCCCAGAGCTTGCGGCCGGAGTTTGTAGTCAGTATCACTGGACAAGTCAATCAGCGACCAGAGAAAATGGTCAATGAGAAAATCGCCACTGGTCAAGTGGAGATAGTCGCGACCAAACTGGAAATACTCAATGAAGCCAAGACCACGCCATTTGAGATTGATCAAGACAGTATCAGGGTTAATGAAGAGACCAGGCTGAAATATCGTTATCTTGACCTGCGGACTGAGCGGATGGCCAGAAATATGAAAATTAGAAGTCAAGTATTATTGTTTTTCAGAAATTATTTAAATGGTGAAGGATTTACTGAAATTCAGACACCGATACTCTCCAAGTCTTCTCCGGAAGGCGCTCGTGATTATCTAGTGCCATCTCGCATTCATCCGGGCAAATTTTTTGCTTTGCCTCAAGCGCCTCAACAATACAAACAGCTACTGATGGTCGCTGGCATTGAAAAGTATTTTCAAATTGCCCCCTGTTTTCGAGATGAAGATGCGCGAGCTGATCGAAGTCCGGGTGAATTTTATCAGCTTGATATGGAAATGTCTTTTATCACCCAAGATGATATTTTAAATTTGGTTGAGAAAATGTTCACCGCTTTAGTGAAAGATCAATTTTCAGACAAGAAGATTACTCAAGAACCATGGCCTCGGCTCAAATATAATGATGTGATGGCCAAGTATGGTACTGATAAGCCGGATCTTAGAAAAGATAAGACAGACCCCAATGAATTAGCCTTTGTTTGGGTGGTTGATTTTCCGCTTTTTGTCCCTCAATCAGAAAAAGATTTTTTTCATGGATCTGGATCGGCCAAATTCGCGCCGTCTCATCATATGTTTACCGCGCCCAAAGACGAGGATGTCAAACTTCTTGACTCCGCGCCGATTAAGGCCAAGTCATACCAGCATGATTTGGTGCTCAACGGCTATGAAGTCGGCGGTGGCAGTATTAGAATTCATAACCCCAAGATTCAAAGGAAGATTTTTGATTTGATCGGCTTTTCCGACGAGCAGAAAAAGCAGTTTGCGCATCTTCTAGAAGCGTTTGAATATGGCGCCCCGCCACACGGCGGAATTGCTCCGGGAATTGATCGACTGCTGATGGTATTGACTGGTGAGCCAAGCTTGCGTGAATTCATCGCTTTTCCGCTTACCGGTGATGCCCGAGATCCAATGATGGGAGCGCCGGTTGAAGTGACCGAACAACAGCTCGCTGATGTTCACATTAATGTTAGAGAAGAGGATTTAAAAGATAAACAAGTAAAAAAAGAACAGAAATAATTTTTCAACGTATGAAGCTCTCAAATCTGCAAAAATATATCTTGCGCCAAGGATTAGGGAGTAAAAGTCGTCGGATTTCAAAATTAGTTTTGGTGAAATTTTATGGTGGTCAGAAAAATAAACCTAAAACTGAAGATCAGATAAATATCATCACCAAAAGTGTGGAGCGTTTGATAAGTAAGAAGTTGGTCAAGGGATTGGGGATTAAAACCGCTGAAAAATGGTTTGTTAAGGAGGTGATTTTAACGCCCTTTGGAATTAAACAGGCCAAAGAATTACTTGGCAAACAGCAAGAGCTACCACTCAAGAATAGAAAATTAAAAAATTAACTTTTGCTAATACTTTCTTATTTTCTTACTTTATTAATTTATTAATCCAAAACAGTATGTCTGAAAAAGATTACAAGGGTAAAGGCGCCCTCGATGCCTTTTTAAACTTACTTAGCTTAATTACTCTGGGTTGGGTGTCAATTTCTATTGGCGGTGTCTTATTTCAGATTATTGACAAGTTTTTTAATCCAGCGTTAAGTGGTAGTTTGACTCAATTTTCTCAATCCAGCTTAAAAGCCAGCGTGGCCGCAACAATTATTGTCACGCCGATATTTTTGGCTGTCGCCGGCTATTTACACAAACATTATAAAAAGGACAAGCTCAACCACAATAGTGGCATTTATCGTTGGTTGACCTATCTAATGTTGTTGATTGCGGCGATTAATATTATCGGATCACTCATAATGATAATTTATCGGTTGCTTGATGGTGTTTATACTATGTCGTCAATTTTAAAGATTTTGGTGGTGCTGGTAATTGCGGTCGCCATTTTTGGCTACTATTGGTATGATTTGAAGCGGAAGGATTATAGTAAGCGAAGTCCAGTCTCAATAGTGGCTTTTTCTGCTATTATAGTAGTTGCTGTTTTTGTTGTTATCACTAGCTTTTTTATTGTTGACTCTCCTCGGACCGCGCGGATGAAGAAGTTTGATGCTCAGCGAGTTAATGATCTTTCTACCATAAACAGCTTGATTATGTCTAGTTATATGCAAAATAGCGAATTGCCAAGCGATATTAGCGATGTCAGGTTTTCCGCCATTATTGATCCGGAAACTAAACAGCCTTATGGCTATAACGTTTTGGGTGAAAAAAATTATGAGCTGTGCGCTAATTTTTCTTTGTCAGCTGATAATATGGACAAGAGTGATCCTTATATTCGCGAGATGATGATTTCCGAGGGCTGGTTTTATCATTTAGCTGGTCAGCAGTGTTTTCAGACTAAAATCAATGAGCAATTACTCAATGATCTTCAAAAACAAATTCAAGCCCAAATACCGCAATCTGGATTATAATTTTTTATTTTATTATTTTATTAATTTATTAATTTCTTAAATAAATATATGTCTTTGCCCAAAAAGGTGAAAAGCTATTTAGATAAGCAGGGTGTGGATTATGATGAGCTGGCTCATCGCACTGTTTATACTGCTTATGACGCGGCCCAGACACTTAAAAAAGAGCTTAAAGATATTGCCAAGAATTTATTCGTCCAAGTTGATAAGACCTTTGCCTTGGTCGTTGTCTCGGCTGACAAGAAAATTGATTTGAAGAAATTAAAAAAGGCGTTTGGCGCCAAAAAGGTATCTATCCCAGGTGAGAAGGTGATGATTAAGGTGTTGAAGATTAAACCGGGAGCAATGTCATCTTTTGGTAAAATACATAAACTTGAAACTGTGGTGGACAAGGCGATGATTGGCACCAAGAAAGCGATTTTTAGCACTGGTAGTTTTACTGACAGTGTAATGATGAAAGTGAAAGATTACATTCAAATGGAAGAAGCCAAGATGGTTGATGTGGCGATGAAGGGTGGGTATGTTGTGTCAAAGCCGGTCAAAAAGAAACCAGCCAAGAAAAAAGTTGCGATTAAAAAGAGTGTCAAAAAACCAGCCAAAAAGAAGGTAGTTAAAAAAAGTGCCACCAAGAAAACAAAACGAAAGAAGTAATTATTAGCGATATCCAAGATATAGACTAATTCTAAATAAGGTATTTAAGATACATTTTTTTGTAATTTGATTTTTGAATATTGTTTGTATCTTATTTCTTGTATCTTGTTTTTTATTTATATTACATGATTAAAGTTGAATTAGAGAAATTTCAAGGCCCATTAGATCTGCTTTTACAGCTGATTGAAAATCAGAGACTTGATATTTCCCAGGTGGCCTTAGCTCAAGTGACAGATCAGTATCTTAATTATCTAGATAGTGCGATAGATATCAGCGCGACCGAACTGGCGGATTTTTTGATTGTCGCGACCAAGCTACTAGTAATCAAGTCAAAGACCCTATTGCCAGATTTGGTCGATGATGAGGAAGATAGCGCCGAGCAACTGGAGGAACAGCTTAAAATGTATAAGGATTATCTGGACGCCTCAAAGGTGATTGAACAACTGATTACTACCGACCAGTATTGTTTTAGCCGAGAGAAGATTGCCTTAACATTGGAGCCGACTTTCTCTCCGCCACCAGGATTAAAGAAACATGATTTATCCTCGGCTTTTCTTGAAGTATTGAGCCGAATTGATTATGTCGTCAATTTGCCCAAGAAAATTTTAGAAAAGACCGTGTCACTAAGTGAGATTGTCACAGATATCAGGACAAATTTAGCTCGACTTAAAAAGATGAGCTTCAGTAATATTTTGATTGAAGCCAAGAATCGAACCGAGATGGTAGTGTGTTTTATGGCTATCTTGGAGCTCATAAGGTCAGGTGAAGTGGCTGTCAATCAAAAAGGCATTTTTGACGATATTATGATTGAAAAAATTTAATCTATGAATATAAAAAATACTACTGAAAGTTTATTGTTTATCTCTCATAAATCGCTTAGTCAGAAAGAAATTGCCAAGCTGGTTGGTTGTAAAATTGAAGAGGCCATCAGTTCATTAGCTAAGCTGGAAGTAGAGTATCGGGAGCGTGATGGTGGAGTTAAATTTTTGAAAATTGAGGACAAATATCAATTAGCCACCAGCGATGACTCAAGCGAGGTAATCAAGAAGTTTATTCGCAGTGAGATAACTGGAGAGCTCACCAAGCCATCACTCGAGACTTTGACTATCATTGCATATCGCGGGCCGATTTCCAAGGCCGAGCTGGAGCTGATTCGGGGAGTAAATTGCAGTTTGATTTTGCGCAATCTTTTAATCCGGGGACTGATAGATGCCAAGGAAGACAAGACAAAATTGGCGATTTATTATAATATTACCTTTGATTTTTTGAAATTTTTGGGGCTTAGCAGTGTTGGTGATCTGCCTGACTTTAAGAAGCTAAACCGCAACAATAATTTGGACAAGCTGCTTGAAGGTGTCCAAGGCATGAATGGAAATGGTGTGGCAGAGAGTATCTAATTAACATCGTTGTCATTGCGAGTGACCGGAGGGAGCGTGGCAATCCCGTTTGATTCCACGGGATCCCTCGCTCCGCTCGGGATGACATTAAATAAAAATTAATGTCATGTTTGAAGTCTTAGCAAATTTAATTTTAACCAGTCTATTTTTGCAGTCACAAGCGGACAGTCAAGCAACGATTGACAATTTAACCCAGCAGGAATACCGCTTGCCTAATTCAGCGGTCAGATATTTACAACAGACTGCGCCCCAACAGAAAGTTGAAGCTGAAAGCTTGGGCGTGAGTGTGACTGCCAAAAGTGTTTTAGTGATTGATAAAAAATCAGCTAAGATATTATATCAGAAAAATCCAGACCGAATCAGATCAATCGCCAGTTTGACCAAGCTTATGACGGCCTTGGTATTTCTTGATCATAATCCTGGCTGGGATAC
>CAYLUK010000014.1:0-3333 GCA_964386875.1 uncultured Gammaproteobacteria bacterium | reverse complement strand
TGACCTATCTGATTGCTGGTGAGGAAATTTCTGCGCGTGGTGTTTTTAATACGGCACTGATTGCTTCAGCTAATGAGGCGGCGGTGGCACTTTGGCGATCAACCGGACTAAGCGAGGAAAATTTTATTGGTGAGATGAATCAGAAGGTCCAAGAGCTGGGGATGGCTGATACGGTGTTTACTGATGTGACCGGTCTAAAGAATGATAACGCGTCGACTGCGACGGATGTTATTTTAATGGTTAGAGCAGCTCTTGATCGACCAGATATTTTCCAAGCAGTAAATTCAAAAGAATATTATATTAATGTAATAAATAAAGGAATTTCTCGCCGAGTTGCCAGCACCGATCAAATTTTGAGTCAAGAGTTTGGTATCGGCAGTGATACTTATCAAGTTGAAGCGGGCAAGACCGGATATTTAGAAGTCGCCGGATATAATTTTGTCAGTCAAGTCAGCAATCAGAATAATGACAAGATTTTGGTGGTGGTTTTGGGTAGTGACACGATTAGTGATCGTTTTGTTGATACTAAGGCCGTATCCTATTGGGTTTTTAATAATTATGTTTGGTAAGCTACATGTTTGATATTTCATTTTTTTTTGAATTATTTGGTCGATTACCGGGTCCGCTTGCCACAATGATAATTGGCACCTTGCCGTTGGCGGAATCGCGGGTAGCAGTGCCGGTGGCGATTACTTATTATCAGATTCATCCGGTGTTGGCGGTACTATATTCAGCGATTGGTGATTTGATCCCAACCCTGATTTTGATTAATATTTTAGGTCCGGTGTCGGGGTTTTTGATTAAGCGATCAAAATTGGCAGAGCGATTTTTCCATTGGCTGTTTGAGCACACTAGGCATAAATTTGTCGGTAAGTATGAAAAATATGGACTCTTGGCTTTAGCTCTGTTTGTGGCGATTCCAATCCCTGGCAGTGGCTCTTGGTCGGGATCGGTCGCTTCATTTATTTTTGGCATCTCAAAACGCAAAGCATTTTTGTTTGTCGCTTTGGGAGTGCTTATCGCCGGCAGTATTATTGCCTTGGTGACAACTGGGATAATAGAATTTTTAAATTTTGCCTACCATATATAAGAAATTAATAAAATAAAATATCTTAAAAGTTTTTATCCCTATCATTGCGACTCGCCTGTAACGTTATGCGTAGCGATTCGGGCAGGGGGACATCCTTCCACTGTCATTGCGATGAGCCTCAAGGCGATTCCTACATTTCGCTCAGGATAGGCTTATTAGCAATCCCATATTGTCACCACTATCATTCCCGCGCAGGCGGGAATCCAGTCTTAAAATATATTCAAAATAAATGACCATTATTAAACCAATTATCATCGCGAACTGGAAAATTAATTTGTCACTCAAAAAGCAACTTGCTTTGGCTGTAGAATTAAAAAAGCAATTGGCCGGAGTCAAAGGTAAAGATGTTGTGGTGTGTCCGTCATTTGTCAGCTTGGCGGCGATTAGCGGGGAGTTGAAAAAATCAAATATTTTTCTGGGTGCTCAAGATGTGTTTTGGGAGAAAACTGGCGCTTATACAGGAGAAGTTTCGCCTGATATTTTGCGTGAACTTAATTGCAAATATGTGATTGTCGGCCATAGTGAGCGACGACAGTATGTCGGTGAAACCGATGAAATGGTGAAAAAGAAAGTAGAGACTTGTTTGGGGAATGATTTAACTCCAATCATTTGTGTGGGTGAAACGCGTGCAGAGCGAGTAGAAGGACAGACTAATAATGTTATTTGGCATCAAATGAATAAAGCGCTTGAGAATATTAGTCTTATCGAAGCCGAACATGTTATCATCGCTTATGAGCCGAGGTGGGCAATTGGTACTGGTAAGACGGTTGAAGTAGAAGATATGGAAGATGTGTTTAAGGTGATTAGACAGACTTTGATAGATTTGTATCCATTGACAATTGTCAATAATAATGTCAGGCTAATTTATGGTGGAAGTGTTGATGCTAGTAATGCTAAAGAAATAGTAAATAGTGAGCTAATTAGCGGATTACTCATTGGTACTGCCAGTTTGGACGCCAAAGAGTTTGCACAAATTGTTAAATTAATATAAATTAACCTTCATGTTTATCGCAATTGTGATAATTATTTTGATTATTTCAGTTTTTTTATTATTTTATTTGATCTTTCAGCATCTTCCTGACTTGAAAAATCTTGATGTCCAATCACTGGGTACTCAAAAACAGGACGAAGCTAAGACTAAGATAATTCAAGCCAAGCTTTCTAGAAGTAGTGACAAATTAAAAAAGCGATTGGGGGTTCTTAAGGCGCCATCGCAAAAGTTTATTTTGTCTAAGTTTCAAAAAATTAAAAGTAAAGTGTCAGCTTTGGAAGCGCACTATCAAGCTGACAATAGTCAAGATAATGATGATAAAAAGAGTATTGAGGAAATTATAAAGGAAGTCAGAGAGTTAATTGGTCAACAGAAGCATAGCGAGGCCGAGAAAAAGTTGATTGGTGTAATCGGTCGTGACAAGGATAATGTTATGGCGTATGAATTGCTCGGTGAGTTGTATCTAGAAAATAAATCTTATGATCAGGCGGAAGAAATTTATAAGTATTTAATTAGGTTGAATTTACGGGCTGGCCGACATGTAAAAAGCGATACTTTGGCAGAAGTCGAGATAAGCATGCTTAGCTCAATGAAAATAAATCCGGGCGTGGCAATATATTATGACGATTTGGCTCAAGTTTATGAAATCGGTGATAAAAATGAACAGGTAATTGATTGCTATTTGAAAGCCAGCGCGATTGAGCCAAACAATCCAAAATATTTAGATAAATTGGTTGAATTTGGCATTAAAGTAAAAGATAAGGGAATTGCCCGAAAGACTTTTCACCGCTTGCGTAAAATCAACCCGGAAAACGCCAAATTAGACGATTATCAGCAAGCTATTGAAAAAATGAGCTAAATATGTTAAAATAATACTCGATTGCCGTTGTAGCTCAGTTGGGTTGCCCCCAAGGGCAACGGGTGGAAGTGAGGTTAGGAGCGAAGCGACAACACCGAACGTCGGACAGTCCGAGCTGGCGCAGGACTGACCGCCACCCAGGAAGAGCATTCCCATGGTAAGGGATATGCAGTTGTGTTATGCCGTTGTAGCTCAGTTGGGTTGCCCCCAAGGGCAACGGGTGGAAGTGAGGTTAGGAGCGAAGCGACAACACCGAACGTCGGACAGTCCGAGCTGGCGCAGGACTGACCGCCACCCAGGAAGAGCATTCCCATGGTAAGGGATATGCAGTTGTGTTATGCCGTTGTAGCTCAGTTGGGTTGCCCCCAAGGGCAACGGGTGGAAGTGAGGTTA
>CAYLUK010000013.1:17984-18216 GCA_964386875.1 uncultured Gammaproteobacteria bacterium | reverse complement strand
GGTAGCTTAATCAACCAAGGCATACCGGCGCTGACTTTGGAACTGGGTGAATCTTATATTATTGACGAAAAGAATGTCATTGAAGGCGTAAAATCAATCTGGAATATTTTATCATATCTGCAAATGGTCGAGCCGGACAAACAAACATTTAAGCATCATAGCACCGTCGGCTGGGAAAATAAAATTCTCAATTACTCCCATCTACCCACCAGCTCTACTAGCGGTATTGTCC
>CAYLUK010000013.1:0-17974 GCA_964386875.1 uncultured Gammaproteobacteria bacterium | reverse complement strand
GCGTTTATAATGTTTTTGGCAAATTGGAAGAAACTATTTCTGCCAATCGCGACGGCGTCCTGCTAGGCAATTCCGATTCAGTCGTCGCTCTGCCCGGGGTGCCACTAATGGCCTTTGGCGCAATATAATTATTCAATCATAATAAGACGGCTCTTGGGTCGTTTTTTGTTGTCAAAAAAAAGAGGCAATCTTATGATCTGCCTCTTATGACTTCATTTCCTGATAATCAAATTTTTCTAACTTTTTACCAAACTGATCAAAAAACACTTCCGCTTTAATCCTTTGGCCAGCTAGAATAAGTGGCAACCATTCTTTATCAGCCACCCACATCTGATTATACGGAATTTGATCAAGATCAAACCATTTTGGCTTCATCTCTGACGTTTCTCGGGGCTCGCCAAACCAATCATACACCAAAAAAACATAAACTTTAAATCCCGGCTCGCCACCAAAATAAAAAGTGATAATGGCACGCAAATTTCTTCTGGCGTGTCTGATTTCTAAATCGGATTCTTCTTTGGTTTCTCTAATGGCAGTCAGATTAATATCTCCTTCGTCTTGATCTTTAATTTTCCCACCATAGCCATTCCATTTGCCCTTGCCAAAACCTTGCTTTTTCATAGCCAGCACAATTCTCTCATCTCTGATTAAAAAACACAAAGTGCCAATATCCATCGCTCGCCTCCTTTCTTAATGTTAATGACTTGATGCTACTTTAGTAAATCTTTCAGATACTTACCAGTATGACTGGCCTTGACCTTGGCCACATCATCAGGTGTGCCCTCGGCCACTAATTCTCCGCCGGCCGTACCACCCTCCGGACCCAAATCAATAATCCAGTCGGCGGATTTTATCACATCAAGATTATGTTCAATCACTAGGACTGAATTACTTTTGTCAGCCAGACGATTTAATACTTGCAGTAGTCGTTTGACATCATCAAAATGAAGACCGGTGGTCGGCTCGTCCAAAATATAGAGCGTCTTGCCGGTTGGCCGGCGAGACAGCTCGGTCGCCAGCTTAACCCGCTGGGCTTCCCCGCCCGAGAGCGTGGTCGCACTCTGCCCCAATTTAAGATAGCCAAGCCCGACTTCAGCCAAAATACTTAGCTTATCAACAATCTGCTGGCTGTCAGCAAAAAATTCTTTGGCTTCGGCGACTGACATTTCAAGAATATCAGCAATGTCTTTACCGCGGTAATGAATCTCCAAGGCTTGGCTGTTGTACCGACGGCTGTGGCACTCTTCGCATTCCACATAAACATCAGACAAAAATTGCATTTCAATTTTGACCATACCTTCACCGGCGCAAGTCTCACACCGACCACCACCTTTAACATTAAAACTGAAGTGGCCCTGTTTAAAACCTCGCATTTTGCTCTCGGGCAGATTGGCATATAAATCTCTGATATAAGTAAAGACACCGGTATAAGTCGCCGGATTGGACCGAGGTGTTCGGCCAATCGGTGACTGGTCAATGTTAATCACCTTGTCTAAATTTTCCAAACCCTTAATCTCCTTGTGAGCACCGGGTAAATCCTTGGTCCGATAAAACCGCTTAGACAATGCTTTGGCCAAAATCTCACTCATCAAGGTGGACTTGCCACTGCCGGACACGCCGGTAATACAAACCAGCTTGCCCAACGGAATCTTGACATTGATATTTTTCAAATTAAATTCACTGGCGCCGATAATCTCAATGTACTTGCCATTGCCACGTCTGAACTCGCCTGACACATTAATGCTCTTAGCGCCGGATAGATACTGACCGGTAATTGAATTTTTATCTTTCTTAAGCTCATCAAAACTGCCGACTGAAACAACTTCCCCGCCCAAACTGCCGGCACCCGGACCAATATCAGCCAACCAATCAGCCGCTCGCATCATTTGGTCGTCATGTTCCACCACAATCACGGAGTTGCCCTTGTCTTTGAGCTGTTTTAAGGTTTCAATCAACTTCTTATTATCTCGAGCATGAAGACCGATTGACGGCTCGTCCAAAATATATATCACCCCCTCAAGACCGGAGCCGATCTGCGTTGATAGTCGCACCCGCTGGGCTTCACCGCCGGCCAAAGTATTGGCGCTCCGGCTCAAAGTCAAATAATTTAAGCCGACATTTTGTAAAAATCCAATCTTTTTGATAATTTCTTTCAAAATTTGATGAGATATCTTGCCCTCACGAGAAGAGGCCGACCATTTCTTTTTTAAATTATTGATAAAATCAAGAGTCGCGTCTATGTCCAGATTGGTCAAAACCGCAATATTAAAATCATTGATGGTGACAGCCAAGCTTTCCGATCTAAGTCGCGCGCCTCGACAAGTCGGACAAGTGGATACCCGCATATATTCCTCAAGCGTCTTTTGCAAATACTCCGACTTAGTATCATTGTATTTATCTTCCAAAAATTTAATCACCCCGGCAAAAGTCATCTTACTGCCACCCACTTCATAATCCTCTTCACTGCCAGTGCCGTGATAGATAATGTCTAACGCATTTTTGGACAGCTTCTCAACCGGCTGGTCAACACTAAACTTGTGTCTTTTGGCAACCTGCTCAAGCAATTTGAAATTAGAATTTTGAGAAGCAAAATTTCTTGACCACGGCTTAATCGCGCCTTCGGCCAAAGTCAAACGACGGTTAGGAATGATTAAATCTTGATCCGGCACCAGCTTGATGCCTAGTCCCCGACAAGCCGGACAAGCGCCAAACGGCGAATTGAATGAAAATGTCCGTGGCTCAACCTCGGGAATATTGATGCCACACTCGTGGCACACATAATAAAGATTAAAATTCAGATCTTTGTTCGTTGCAGACAAAAAGACGTTGACAAAACCATTGCCCAAATCTAAAGCAAGATTAATCCCCTTTTCCAATCGTTGAAAGTCAACATCTTTTTTGTCAGCTTTTTTAATATCAGCCGACAAAGTCATCGTATCGACCAAAATCTCAATTGTATGAACAGTATTTTTATCAAGCTTCAAATTTTTGGCCTCGTCAATATTATAAAAATGATCATCAATTCTCACCAGCTCATAATTAGCTTTATCAATCGCCTCAATCTGCTTGTCGTGAGCGCCCTTTTTATTCAATATGACTGGCGCCAAAATCTGAATTCTAGTATCGGCCGGCAGTTTAATAATCTGGTCTAATATTTGGGGTGGGGTTTGCCGGCTTATCTCTTTGTCACACTGGTGACAATGGACCACACCCACCTTGGCGTACAGTAATCGCAAATAATCATAAATTTCAGTAATCGTGCCGACAGTTGAACGAGGATTAACGCTTGATGACTTCTGATCAATCGCAATCGTCGGTGACAACCCATCAATGCTGTCCACATCCGGCTTATCCATTAAGTCCAAAAACTGTTTGGCATAAGACGACAGACTCTCAGCATACCGACGCTGACCCTCGGCATAGATAGTATCAAACGCCAAAGATGATTTGCCACTGCCAGAGAGACCAGTGATGACGACCAGTTTATTTTTTGGGATATCAATATTAATATTTTTGAGATTATTGACCCGCGCACCTTTGATTGAAATTTTATCTTGCATAACTTTATTTTTGTAAAAAAAGTGGATAAGTACGAATCAGATAAATCAACCTTCATTATACACGAAACTGTCAATAGTGTCAAAATGTGTCGCATAACAATATAGCGTACAACGCATTAAAAATAAAAAAACAGCGTATTGCTACGCCGTTTTTATAATAAAATTCAAACCTTAAACTAAGCAACTAAAAATTAATAACTAACCAACTAATCCATATTTCCTAATTTTCTCGTCAGCCATGGCTTGAATCTTGGCGATTTCAGCTTTACCCTTGAGACTCTTAAATAAATGTTTGAAGCGCTTTTGAATTTTTAAAAATTCAGTCACGGGTACGCACTTGGTAATTTTCTGCGCTCGAGCCAACTGGCCGTCAATATATTCCACAATCGGATAAAACCCGGACTGAACAGCCAGCTGCGACGCCAGCAAAGTGTCTTTGGGCTCAATGCCCCAACCGGGTACACACGGCGTATAAATCTGCAAATACTTCGGTCCCTTGATGGTCAGGGCTTTTTTGACTTTGGCGATGATGTCCAAGGGGTAGCCGGTCGTGGCAGTCGCAATATATGGCAAATGGTGAGCCAAAGCAATGCCCAGCATATCTTTTTTCTGTTGCTGGGAACCGAATGACTTTTTGCCGGCTGGCGTGGTCGTAGTGTGAGCGTTTAGAGGTGTAGCTCCACTGCCTTGATAGCCGGTATTTTCATATGCCTCATTATCATAACAGACATAAAGTATATTTTCACCCCGCTCCCACATCCCGGAAGTATGAGCCACCCCAATATCAAAAGTCGCGCCATCACCAGCCAACACTAAAACATTCACTCGGTCAGCCAGTCCTTTTTGCTTTAAGGCGGCCAGTATTCCAGATGCCAAAGGCGCTGGATTTTCAAACAAGCTATGAATCCATGGTATCTTATAAGCCGTCATTGGATACTGGGTGGTCGTCACCTCCGAACAACCGGTCGCATTAGTGGCAATGGTATTTTCTCCGGTGGCATCAAGCACCAGCCGGGCGGCAATAATCATTCCGCAACCGGCGCAAGCGCTATGGCCGGGATTAAGGAGATGGGATAAGGGAGCTTTGTATTTTACATTAGACATAATTATGTATTAAATCCGAAATTAGAATATCAAAAATAGAAACAAATCTTAAATTTTAATTTTCAAAACGTTCTAAATTTATAATTTAGATCATTTGAATTTGTTTTGAATTTCGAATTTCGTGCTTATAATTTTATTTACTTAAAAATACCACTTTTTCTTTGGTCTCCTTAGATAGCTTACAAATATTTTTAATTGTATCTTTAGTGATATCACGACCGCCGAGGCCAACAATAAAGCTAGTAATCTTTTTGCTACTGCCCAAAGCTCGACGCATCTCGGTCGCGAGGATGCCTTCAGTGCCAAGTGAGATTGACTTATCAATCACACCGACATTTCTCACCTTAGCCAAGACATCAATCACTTCTTTATCTGGGAAAGGACGAAGAGAAACTATTTTCAATACACCAACTTTATCTTTTTTTCTCAATGTTATGTGTTCCATGTTATGTGTTCCATAATTTATCTCATCAACCGTGTCTTTGATGGTTCCGATGACTGATCCCATAGCGACTAACACTGTGCTGGGATTTTTGGGTCCATAATACTCAATAAGATTTAACTCTCGGCCAAAGATCTTTTTAAACTTCGCCATTTCACTAATAATCACCTCACGACTACTAACAACATCATTGTGCAAGTCCTGCCGAATTTCAAAGTAATGATCTGGCGTAGCAAAAGCGCCAAAAGACAACGGATTTTTCACATCCAAAAATACTTCTGGCTTATATACTGGCAAAAACTTGACAATTGTTTTACTATCTTCAATCACGACCGGCTCCACCACATGAGTCAAGATAAAGCCGTCAAGATTGACCATCACTGGGATCATCAACTTCTCGGCTACCTTGTACGCTAAAATATGCAAGTCACAAACTTCTTGACTGGTCTCGCCAAACCACATCAGCCAGCCACTATCACGCAGGGTGACCGCGTCCTGCTGATCATTCCAAATATTAATCGGCGCCGAGACAGCGCGATTGGCGCAAGTCATTACTACTGGCAGACGCATACCCGCGACATTGTATAGCACCTCGGTCATTAATAATAACCCTTGGGAAGAAGTGGCAGTGTATGTCCGCACGCCAGTCGCAGACGCGCCTTCAACTACGGAAATCGCAGCAAATTCACTCTCAGCTCGGACATATTCATAACTACCATAGCCGTCCGCCTTAAACTTGGCCAGATCTTCCACAATGTGGGTCTGGGGTGTGATCGGATAAGCTGAAACCACAGCTGGCCGGCAATTATTGATTGTTTCGGCAATCGCTCGACTGCCCTCTAATATTTTTCTCATAGATAATTATTTATTTTCTTCAATCATAATAATCGCCTTAACCGGACAAATCTCGGCACACAAGCCACAGCCCTTGCAATAATCCAGATCCAATTCATAAAAAATCTTGCCGACCATATTCTTCTGGCCACTAGGAAAACAAATACCCTCCGGACAAATATGACCGCACAAGGTACAACCATTGCACTTTTCGTGATCAATTTTCGGTTGACAAAGCTCCCGCCAATTGCCGGTCTTAATTTTAGCGGTTGTGCCAGGTTTTACTGTAATATTAATCTTCATTATTATAATTTTAAAAAATTAATTTTATACCCTTCTCTCGCCGCTTTAATATTTTTCCTCACTATTTCCGGATCATCAAAATGTTCTTTAATCGCCTGTTCAACTGACTTTAATAATACTAAACCGCTTATCTTGGAAAAAGCGCCAAGCAACACTGTGTTAATAATCGGCTTGCCGATAATTTTGATGGCAATGTCAATTGCCGGAACTGTGACTACTTTTACTCCCCTGGGCGGATTAAAACTTGTCGCCGGCTGTTTGCTACTAATCAAAACAATTGTCCCCTTTTTGGCGCCATCATATACTTTCACCCCAGCCACCAGAGATGAATCCTGAACAATGATAAAATCTGGCTCGTAAATCTGACTGCGCAGACGAATAAACTTATCAGCAATTCTGGCAAACGCAGTGACGGGCGCGCCCCGCCGCTCCACACCGAAACTGGGAAACCCTTGAGAAAACTTGCCGTCATAAAAAGCGGCTGATGCTATCAGCTCGGCTGCTGTCACAGATCCTTGGCCCCCTCGGCCGTGTATTCTAATTTCGAACATAGCTTATAATATTAAACATACTAACTACTATGAACTATAATAATAAACTTAACAAGCTTATTCAATTCACCTAACTCATCTGGGTGAATTAGAAATTTATATACTTACTTAAACAGCTCTAATGACCGATCAATAATCTCTTTCCACTGGTCATAATTCACCGCGCCGCTCAGCTTGTTGCCATTAATAAAGAATGTCGGCGTGCCCTCAACTCCAAGCGCATTACCGTCCTGAAAATCCTCAACAATCAAGCCCTGATATTTCTTGGTCGCCATACATTCATCATACTGATCCATATCTAGACCAGACTTTTCAGCAGTGCTATAAAGAATAGAATCATTAAATCCGCCGACTGAAACCGAGAATAACCGATCGTGCATCGGCCAAAACATATTTTGATTTTGAGCGCACAACCCCGCTTGAGCCACAACAATGGAATACTCATCAATGATTGGATAATTACGATAGATATATAATAATTCAGCTTGATACTCGTTGACAATTTTCCTGATGATTGGAAACTCCTGTTGACAGACTGGACACTGAAAATCTGAAAACTCAACAATTACCAATTTAGCATCCGGATTGCCAAAATACGGACGGTTTGTTTTCTCGGCAATCTGACGCTGGGGACTCTTTTGTTCTGGGTCTGAATTGGTGTTAGACATTATTCCGCCGTCATCAATTTTGACTAAGACCTGATCTGAACTACGCCACGCGTCAATGGTCAGAAAAATCGCCGCCACCACCAGTATCAATGTAAGTATAATTGCCACAATAGCGACAATACCCCAGCCGTGACGGTACCATTTATTACTCGTCCGGACATTGGAATCAACCGATAAATTATTATTTATTTCTTGATTCATAAGCTGGATTTATTATAACACAAATATACTCCTCATAATATATGTTGACTTTTTCAACAAAATATGATAGGATTAAAGAAGTTAGTAAAGAACTACTTTTACTATTATAAATAGTTAGTCCAAATATAATGACAATTGATATTATTCAAATCATCTCAGCCATTGCCTTGGTTATCTTCATTTTGATGCAAAACCGCGGTTCCGGACTGGGTAGCGCGTTTGGTGGCGAAGGCAATGTCTATCGCACCAGAAGAAGCTTTGAAAAGTTGCTATTTCAAGGCACTATTGTTATCGCGATTATATTTTTTATTACCGCTTTTATAAACTTTATCTATTAATCTGGTAAAAGAACCAAGTGAGTCTATTATCTACTTTGGCGAAAAAATTATCACACTCTTTTTCCCAGGAAGCTAAAAAGTTAAAAAAAATAAAAAGACAGCATCACCTAGATAAAAGCTTGGTGACTGGTTTGAATAAATCAAAATTTCCAACTATCAAGCAAATCAAGCATCTACCGAAGGTATTGGATAATAAGGAAAGGAAACGAGCGAAAGTGTTAACTTCGATTATAATAATCTGCGCTGCCATTCTGCTGATTAAAGGCTATTTTACATTGACGGTCAGTATTCCCAAAGACGGCGGCGAATACATTGAGGGACTAATTGGCGCTCCAAGCTTTATCAATCCGATATTAGCTCAAAGTGATGCTGATCGCGACTTATCACGACTAATATTCTCCGGCCTGCTTAAATGGGACAAAGACCGGCAACTAGTGCCTGATCTTGCCATTGATTTTGAAGTTTCAGCCGACCAATTGACTTACACCTTCCACTTGCGTCAAGATGTCGCGTGGCATGACAACGAGCCATTCAAAGCCGATGATGTGGTCTTTACCGTCGCCTCCATCCAAGATCCGGAGTATGATAGCCCACTATCGCGAAGTTTTCGAGGCGTCACAGCCGAAAAAATTGATGACTACACCGTCACCTTTACTATTGGCGAGCCGTTTGCGCCGTTTTTGGGACTGTTGACATTTGGCATTTTGCCAGAACACTTGTGGTATAGTATCCCGCCGGCCAATGCCCAGCTAGCCGAGCTCAATAAAGCGCCAATTGGCACCGGTGCTTGGAAATTTGATAACTTCAAAAAAGACAAAACCGGCAATATCAAATCATATACCGTAGTTCAAAATAAAAACTACTACGGCGATAATCCCTATCTCAAAAAAATAATTTTCAAATTTTACGGAGATTTTATATCGGCGGTTGAGGCGCTAAAAAGCAAAGATGTTCAAGGTGTGGCGTATCTACCAAAAGAATTTCAAGCTGATTTGAAAAAAAACAAAAACATTGACTATCATAATTTAATTCAGCCTCAATATACTGCTGTCTTTTTCAACCAAAGAAAAAATAACCTCCTAGCGACTAATTATATCCGACAAGCTTTAGCTTTGGCAACCAATAAAAAGAAAATAATGTCTGATGCCTTCAATCAAGAAGGCCAGATAATTGATGGTCCGACCTTACCCGGCATAGAAATAAATCCTGATATTAAAAAATATAATTATGATCCAGAAGCGGCCGTGGCTCTGCTTGAAAAAAACGGCTGGCAGTTAACAGCCACGACCACTAGTGACGGGATTACCCATCAAGTCAGAAAAAAGAATGCTTGGTATCTAGAAATTGAGTTGACGACCGTTGACCAGCCAGAGACCATTAAAACCGCAGAAATCATCAAAGAGTCGTGGGATCAAATCGGCGTTAAAACAAATCTTGTCATTATTGATCGGTCAAAAATCTTGCAAGACACCATTAAGCCAAGAAATTATGAAGCCTTGCTATTTGGTGAAAATCTAGGTTCAGATCCTGATCCATTTCCTTTCTGGCATTCGTCTCAAAATGAACATCCTGGACTAAACCTAGCGATCTTCACCAATAAAACCGTGGACAAACTACTGGAAGACGCCAGAAAAACCAATAACTGGGAAGAGCGAAAAAAGAACTACCTGGAATTTCAAAAAATTGTGGCCGAGGAATTACCGGCGATATTTCTATATAATCCGACCTATACCTATCCTCAAGACCAAAAAATAAAAGGTTTCGATCTCATTGGCATTGCCGTACCGGCTGATCGGTTTGCTAATATTAATGATTGGTATGTTAAAACAAAACGAATTTTGGGACGCTAATGATGTGAATTAGAGATGCAAATAGTCTTTCAACTGTCATTGCGAGGAGCGACCAGTGATGACAGCTTGTTTTCCACGGGATCCCCACGGTCGCTTGAGCTCCCTCGGGATGACAATAATAACCTAGTGAGCCGAAGTGGCGAAATTGGTAGACGCGCTACGTTCAGGTCGTAGTTCTCGCAAGGGAGTGGGAGTTCAACTCTCCCCTTCGGCACAAATATAAGCAACTCGAACAAAAACCAGTGGGAGTTTCCACCAAAAGCGGACAGGCAACTCTCCCCTTCGGCATAAAATTCACATCTCATAAGTGATTATCTTTAATCACTTATAACTTTTAAAAAAATAATCAGTAAAAAAACTTAAATGACAACAAAAAAAACTACTCACCAAACATCTGGTAAAACAAACCAGCGAAAAAGTTTTGGTCGAATTAACAGACCTGCCAGCGGACAACGTTCAAACGTCGCCCCAGCAGGCAAACCCACCAGAATTGAACCGCTTCGCGTGCAAGCCACGGCGGGCAAACAAAACATAAATCAACCCAAAAAAACTGGGCAAAGATTTTATCATCCACAAAAAAAGAAAAAAGAGACGATTAGCCAACAAAAATTTACCCTTCAAACTGTTGGCGGCAGTAGCAGTAAAACACTAAAAATCATTCCGCTCGGTGGTTGTGAAGAAGTCGGTCGCAATATGACTATCTTTGAATATGACCAAGACATAGTCATTTTGGATATGGGTATGCAATTTCCCGAGGAAGATATGCCGGGTATTGATTATATCATTCCCAACATCAGCTATTTGAAAGGCAAAGAAAAGAACATCCGCGGAGTGATATTTTCTCACGGCCATCTTGATCATATCGGCGCCGCTCCAATCCTACTTGAACGTCTAGGTAATCCGACTATTATCGGCCGTGATCTGACGGTCGCGATGGTCAAACATCGACAAGAAGATTACAAAAAAGACAGCGCAACAAAACTCAAAACAATAATCATCAAAAACTTGAAAAATAAGATCAGATTAGGATCATTTGAAGCCAGCTTTTTTCAAATTGAACATTCAATTATGGACGCCGTGGGATTAATTCTTAAAACTCCCGCCGGCACCGTGATTCATCCGGGTGACTGGACTATGGAACGAGACAAAAATGGCAAATCGTCATTGGATTATTCCTTTTTGTCCAGACTGCCCAAACCAACCGTGTTAATGCTTGAAAGTTTGGGCGCGGTGGACGTCAGGAAAAGCGCTACTAGCGAAGAAATGAAAAAAAACCTTGAAGACCTGATTACCAAAGCTCCCGGCCGAGTCGTAATTGGCACCTTCTCATCACAAACCGAGCGAATCAACTGGATTATTAACACCGCTCAAAAATTAGGCAAGAAAGTCGCAATTGACGGCTATAGCATGAAAATGAATGTTGAAATTGCCAAAAAATTCGGCTACATCAAATATCGCGAAGAAACTATGATAAAGCCGGAAAAAATTCATGATTATCCGGACGATAAAATTGTGTTTTTATGTACGGGCGCGCAAGGCGAGGGCAATGCCGTGCTGTCTCGAATTATTGAAAATCAGCATCGCAATATCAAACTGAAAAAAACCGATACCGTCATCTTGTCATCTTCAATCATCCCCGGTAATGAACGGTCAATTCAAACCCTTAAAGACAATCTGTATCGCCAATGTGATAATGTTATTCATGGCAGTATTATGGATATTCATGTTTCCGGACATGCCAACCGAGAAGATATATTGCAAATGTTGACCACAATCAAGCCGACCTACTTCGTCCCGGTGTATGCTTATCATTATATGCTTCGTGAAGCGGCCAAGTTGGCGCAAATTGTCGGCCTGAAAGAAAAAGATATTTTTGTGCCTGATAATGGACAGATTATCGAGCTAGACAAAACCGGCGCCCGACTGACTGATAAAAAAGTACCGGCAGTAATAATGTTGTTCTGCGTGATCGACAGATGATGGCAGAAGACGGCATGCTGGTCGTCATCGCAACAGTTGATGGTAAAACCGGCCGGCTGATTCATAATCCCGATCTAATCTCACGTGGCTTTGTCTATATGAAAGAAAATAAAAAGCTGATTGAAATGACCAGACAACGGGTCAAAAAGATGCTCAAAGACAACAATCCCAAAACCGCTCCAGATGAACATTATCTGCGAGATTTAATCAGAAATGAAATTGGAAAATTCTTGTATCAGAAGACCGAGAAACGGCCGATGATTTTGCCAGTGATTATAGAAGTATAATGCGTGGAACGCAAAACATATAACGTAGAACGCTATTTTGAAGATAGAAAAAACAGGTGAATTACTTCACTTGTTTTTTGTTAACGTCTTTGTTAAAATATAATAACTATAAGTTATAAGCTAAAGGCTATGACAAAACTAATTGTTGTTTCAGGAATGCAGCCCAGCGGTCCGCTTCATATCGGCAACTATCTTGGCGCGCTCAAAAACTGGGTTGAAATTCAAAATAGTGGCAAGTATGATTGTTTTTTCTTTGTGGCTGATTATCATTCAATCTCAGAAGATTATGATCCCAAACATAAAAAGGATCAAACCTTGGAATTGGTAGCGGATTATCTGTCAGCGGGCATTGACCCGGCTAAGTCAACTATTTTTGTCCAATCGCAAGTCCCACTCTGCACCGAGCTGGCTTGGGTGTTCAATACGGTCACACCGGTGGCGGAAATGGAACGGATGACCCAATTCAAAGACAAATCAGCTCGGCAAAAACAAAACATTAATATGGGTCTGTTTGATTACCCGGTTTTGCAAGCGGCGGATATTTTGATTTACAAGGGTGAATTTGTACCGGTCGGAGAAGACCAAATTCAACATGTAGAATTAACCCGCGATATTGCCCGCTGGTTTAACAACCGTTACAAAAAAAAATATTTTCCCGAAGTCAAGCCACTTCTAACTCCGACTGCCAGAGTAATGAGTCTCGTTTCACCAACCAATAAAATGTCAAAATCTCTGGGTGACAAACACTGGCTTGGTATTAATGACAGTCCGGAAGAGATAAACAAAAAAATATCAAAAGCTGTCACCACCAAAGAAGGAATTGAAAATTTATCGGAAATTTACGAAGCATTCAAAACTTCTATGCCGGGGCAGTTCAACGCTGATACTATGGCTATGACCAAATCCACAATTGCTAAAGGTGTGGCTGATTATTTTACTGATTTCAGAAAAAGGAAAGCCGAGCTACTGAAAAACAAAAAACAAATTGCCGATATTTTAGATACTGGAAAAACTCGGGCAGAAAAAATTGCTGTCAAAACCATGGCTGAAGTAAAGCGAGTTATTGGCGTTATGTAAATTAATTGTGAAAATATAGGAATTAGATGATGGCCATCTAATCCTTTTGAACCATATCGTCGTTCATTAGAAAACTCACAGGAGGTGAAACAATGATTATTGCAGTTGATTTGATGGGCGAAAATGGTCCCAAGCCCATTGCTAGCGGCATTAAAGAAGCCATTAGAAAAGGTACTATCCATCCGGAACAAGTGGTGGCTATCGGTACACCAGCCGCCCTCAAACTGATGAGAGGACATATCCCCGAGGCAAACCAGCGAGTTTGTCAAGGGACAATACCAATGGGCAAAAAATTCAGCTTGGCTGACAAAAAGGGCAACTCATCACTCCACGCTGGATTCGCCGGCATGGAAAATCAAGAGTTTACGGCCTTTGTCTCACCTGGTGAAACCGGATTTATGGTGGGACTAGCAATAACCGTCTTGGGACGACTCAAGCGAGGACTGAAACCGGCACTGATAGTACCACTGCCAAACCAAAACGGAACATTGCTCCTGTTGGATGCCGGCGCTTCGCCTGATGCCAACTCCGACGATCTAGTCAATTTCGCTAAGATGGGATGTATTTACAGCCAAAAACTGTTGGGCACAAACAACCCGCGAGTTTGTCTGCTGAATATGGGTGAAGAGCCGACCAAAGGCAACGACACCCTACAACTGGCCCATCAGAAATTAGAAGCGGATGACAGCATCAATTTTCATGGCAACATTGAGGGTGATGGATTATTGTCAGCTGAAATAAATGTGGTGGTCTGTCCTGGTCTGTTGGGCAACATCGTCTTAAAGGCAACCGAAGGAACCAAAAACCACATTGCCCAAAAGCTGGGCCCAATCTGGCAGATAATTAGATGGTTGGCTTTGTCTCATGACGAAGCTGATGTTGGTGGCGCGCCACTAGCCGGAGTCAACGGTCTGCCAATTGTCACACATGGTCGAGCCGGAAAAAGAGACATTGCCAGCGCCATTAGGGCGGCAATCAGAGAAGCAGAGGCTGATGTCAACGGCGCGATTCTGCGCGCTATTCATTCAACACCAGCTGATTTGACCCAAAACTAAAAGGTCGGCGGAAAAGAAGTACTTTCCGCCGACCATTTTTTTTAAAAACCCCAGAATTTTCTGGGGTAGTCTCATAATGTCTTTAGACTTTAGAGAAGAGCAGGGAGGAAATGAAGTTTCAAAAACGACCGCATCGGCCCAAAGAATCTTTCTTGGATAATGATCAGACCAGGATCATATGGCTCTGTAAATTTAACTATCTCCGGCTCCATCATAGACATCCGGCCGTTAAACTCAACTGCCAATTCCTTGCCTCCCTCTACCGAAGAAATGTACTCCATTACAATCATAATCTCCAAAGCCATAGCGGCAACTCTGGCCGCTACTTGAACAATGCTATTAGTATTGGCGATTTCGCATTCGCCGTGATCAATGACATCGCGACGCAACCGGTTGAAAAGATCGAAATATTCATACAAAATATCAAATCGCTCTCTAATATCAACTCTAGCTACCGACCGCAGGGTCTCTTCCATAAATCTCTCCTGTTGGTTGCTTTTTTCATTTAACGATCTCAACTGAAAAAGTATACCACGTCTGGAATAAAGTGTCAAACCCAAAACTTATCTGCCTCCTCTTCCATAGCGCCTAGTCGAGTATAATAATCAGCAAACTCATTGAGGTGTGCCAAAGCAATCTTGCCAGTCGTCACTGGGTCATCGTCGGTGACATTGGTGTTTGGGCCGACTGTGCCGTGCTCAAGCTCGACATCTATACCACGGCGAAATTGTTCAATGTCAAATTTACTCCAGTCAATGCCAAGTCCTTCGCCGATTTTTTTGGCTTGCTCGGATGTAAAATGCATTTTAATGTCAGTCATAAATAAAATTTTAAATTAATTAAAAATTAAAATAACAAACTACAAACAAATTCCAAATCTCAAAATTCAATAATCAAATGTTTGTAATTTGATTTTTTGGTTATTATTTCTTGTTTGTTTCTTGCGTCCTTGTTTCTTGATTATTAATTTACAACTATAATCTAAGTTACTTTATAATTATCATTAATTTCTTTTTTAAATCAGCCAATATCTTTTTACTTGTGGCTTCAATATTAATCCTGACCAGCGGCTCGGTATGCGACGGTCGGACATTGAAAAACCAATCTCGGCCATAAACTGACAAGCCGTCTATTTGTTTTATTTTATATTTCCAATATCTTTTCTTCAACTTTTTTCTAACTGACGCAAAATCAACTCCCTGCAAATTTATTTCGCCTGAAATATGATATTTCTGCCTAAACGGTAAAATAGCTTCAGACAAAGATAAATTGTGCTGTTTGATTGAATCACCAAACACATAATTTATCCGCTCTCGGGGCGACATAGAAAAATTAAACATATAATGACCAGAGTTTTCACAACCAAATATAATCTTTTTCTGGCTCATCGTGCGGACGATATTTGAATAGCCAGCTCGATGGACAATGGGCTGACCACCAGCGCCCATAATCGTCTCTGATAATCCTAGTGACAGCCGAGCATCAATAATGATCTTGGACTTTGGCCACCGATTCAATATAATCTGAACGAGCATACAATTGAGATGATATGGCTCAACAAATTGTCCTGTCTCGTCAATAAAAATACAACGGTCGCCATCACCATCAAAGATGATGCCAAGGTCACTTTTATATTTTTTAACCGCCACCTTAGCTGACCTTTGATTTTCTGGCAACATTGGATTAAGCCCATGGTCAGAGTGCCCATCATTGGCCTTAAAATTAATCTTAATCGTCTTGACCTTGAGACGAGAAAAAACATGACTGACCACTTTTGCGCTAGCGCCGCCACTTGAATCTAAAACCACTTCTAAGTCCTTGATATTCTTGAAATCCACCAAAGACGCAATAAATCGATTATAACCATCCAACACATTAAGAGGCGAAGTTTTTTTCTTCTTATTTAACTTTTGATATTTGTGATGAGAGATTAGTTTGGAAATCTTTTTTAATTTATCAGCTGAACCATAAACCACCCCATTTGATCCGCAAATTTTAAATCCAGTATAGCCAGCCGGATTATGAGATGCCGTCACCATCACACCGCCGTCAAATTTATTTTTGCCGACAGCGAAAAAGAGGATGGGTGTCGCATTGACGCCAAGATTAGATACATCTGCCCCGCCGTCAATAAGTCCAGCCATGAAAGACTGGCCGGCCAACTTAGACTCGCACCGAAAATCAACAGCCAAAACGACATGCTTGGGTTTGGCGTGATCTACAAATGCCCGAGCAATTTGATAAGCTGTGCCATTGTCAAAATCCTCGGGATATTTACCCCGAATGTCATATTCTTTAAATATTTTTTGCAACTTCGTCTTTTCAATCATTACTATAATTTTAACAGAAATCAGTCAAACATAAAAGGCAGACATTTCTGCCCGCCTTATATTAATAACCGACTAGCTATTCATTCAGTTTTTTCAACGCTACTTTCTTATACATCATCAACGCACCCAAACCCCACCAAATAGCAATCAGCTTAATCAGCCAACCGACATAAGGCAAACTGATTAAAATGAAAAATACAACCAAGCCGACGATTAAAGCCAAGATTAAATTTGGCTGTTTTTTCTTGTTGATTGCATTAATGATAAGTCCACCAATAGCAATACCGGCAACTAGCTTGGCCAGACAAAGTGAGATGATATACATCATCATCATTAGAGCCGATAATGGCAAGCCGATGACAGTCATAGCCAGCAGTAGCGCCAAAACCGGAGTAACAATAAATATTATCAGTCCCCAACCAATGCTTGCCATTGGGCTTTCCACCAAGCTATCAATAATTTCTTTGGTCGGCTTCTTAACTAACGCAATCATCAGTAGTCCAATTATCAACAAACTAATAAATGAAATAAGCTTCCAAAAAGCCAACCATGGCGACAGCGCTTTTTTGAAATTAAACTTTTGATCACCTTTCTCGGCCCGAGTGATCGCTTCAAACACTTTCTCGCCGGCGATTACTGCTCCGTCTTGAATATTAAGCTGGTCATCAGTAAAAGATTTATATAACAGATTACCGCCGATATTGGCGCTTGGCATTAGAGACAAATCACCGTCGCTGATTTCCGCTTTAACATTGCCGGCTATATCATTTGACAGCACCACACTAGCGCCATAAAACTCGGCGTTACGGAAGATATGACCATCAACTGCCAGACTTGCTCCAGCCAGCATCACATCCCAACCGACTGATGATTCACTGCCTAGTATAATATTAGATCCGGCGGCAAAAACATTTTCTGTAATTTGCGAATTTATGGTCACATTACTTCCAGCCGACCGAACACTGCCAGCCACTTGGCCGGAAATCGTAACCGCGCTACCAGCGGCAAAAACACTCCCCCCAACATCACCAGAAATTACGACATTATTGCCAGCGGCAAAAACACTCCCAGCCACTGGTCCTTTGATACTGATCATATTACCAGCGACAAATAAATCGCCCTTAATGGCGCCCTCAATTGTCACCACATTGCCGGCTTTGAATAAATTGCTGTTGATAACCTCGTCTGGTCCGATATAAATGTTTTCTTGACCGTCATCTGCTGCCATCCCTGCCACCGGCAAGACGAGCAGAGTAGAAAAAACCAGAACAAGCGAGAGAATTTTGATTCTACTCATAATTTTATAAATTAACTTTTTATTTATTTTTTTAATTTTTTATTATTGAGATGGTTACAAAACTGTTTTCACCATAATTTGCTATTTTCAGGTAATA
>CAYLUK010000012.1:0-18273 GCA_964386875.1 uncultured Gammaproteobacteria bacterium | reverse complement strand
GAGCATAATGACGTTTTTCACTTTCATACTCAACATGAGCAGTCGCAATAGTAATACCACGCTCTTTCTCTTCTGGAGCAGCGTCGATCTGGTCAATTGACTTATTTTGAGCAGTCATGCCCTTTTCAATTAAAACTTTCAAGATTGCCGCCGTTAAAGTGGTTTTACCATGGTCAACGTGACCAATTGTGCCCACATTTACATGGGGCTTGCTTCTATCAAATTGTTCTGCCATTTTTGATTCTTTCTTCTTGAAACCCCCTGACATCGCAGGGTTTTATCCAGGTTTCAAAGTTAATTAAATTATAATTGAATAAATCCGCCAAATGGGCGCTCACGCCTGCCTTTGGCATGGAACCAGTTAAAAGCTGGAAATGCCTCCTTATTATAACACATTTTATAATTATTGCAAGTCCCTGTATTAATCCACTAAAATTATTCTACCGGTTCAAAGTAAAATCTATCCCCATCTTCATTTTCGCCGGCGTTTTCCACTTCTATTTCACCTATCTCATCAGGGCTAAAATCGCCTAAATTTTGCGAAAAATCATACTGGTCAACCGGTAAATCATTGATTTCTTGGGTATCTTTCCAGATTTCAATTTCTCGGTTTATTTTAGCTAATAATTCATCCTCTGTCAAGCCCATAACGCCAGAATGACCCAAAACCAGATTTTCATAGTCAGGAAGGGTCATAATCACATAACAAGGATTACCGTTTTGATCCAAAATTATTGCCTTATCACCGGTTTTTTTGAGTAAATTTACTATTTTTTCTAAATTTGCCATTATCTAAGAAATTAAGAAACTAAGAAATTAAAAAAATATTTTTTAATTTCTTAATTTTTTACTTTTTTATATTAAATTTAGGTAAAAATCAATATAATAAGCTTATATAATTATGGGGGTTTAGTCAAGAAAATTATGGTTGACAAGCTGTTAATAAAATACATAATATATTATTAAGATAACAAGTCAGTTAGTCCCTTAACAACTACAAAAATAACCAAGGGAGAAATGAACTATGATAAATTATGAATACTGGATGGAGAATAGTAAAAACACGCCTGCATGGTAGTGGCGGAAGAATAGAAAACTTCCAATCTTTAATTCTGCTTGAAAGAGAAGAAGAATAAATAAATCTCACACCTTCACCTGAAGCATCAGCTTTGGGTCTTTTTAATCAAAAAAAAACGAGAAATTATCTCGTCTCTTTTTATCTAAAATTTTATTAGGTGAATTAGAAATTAGGTGAATTAGAAATTTTTTACTCCTCTTTCTTAACTGCCTTCTTATCCACACCACGGCCTTCTTTAATTTTATCTTCCACATTCTTCGGCACTTCATTATATTTCAAAAATTCCATCGTATAAGACGCTCGGCCTTGAGTGAGTGACCGCAAAGCTGTGGCATAGCCAAACATCTCAGCTAGTGGTACTTCGGCGGTAATCGCTTTGACTGCGGCCGCACCTTGTCCTCGATCTTCCATCTGGCCAATCATAGCCCGACGAGAATTGAGATCACCAATGACATCACCCATAAATTGTTCTGGTGTCACCGCTTCAACGCTCATCATCGGCTCAAGTAATACTGGATCAGCTTTTTTGGCGGCATCCTGAAATGCCATTGAACCGGCAATTTTAAACGCTGATTCAGATGAATCAACATCATGATATGAACCGTCATAAACAGTCGCCTTAACATTAATCAAGGGATAGCCGGCAATAATGCCTCTAGCCATAGCTTCAACAATCCCCTTTTCAATTGGCTTGATATATTCCTTAGGAATAGCGCCACCTTTAATTGCTTCCACAAATTCAAATTCTGGCTGTAGTCCGGCTTCATTCTTTTCGGTCGGCTCAATCCTGATCCAACAATGACCATATTGACCACGGCCACCTGACTGACGGATATATTTGCCTTCGGCTTCAGCCAATCGCCTGATAGTTTCTCGATAAGCGACTTGGGGCGAACCGATATTTGCTTCCACCTTAAACTCACGCTTCATCCGATCAACAATAATATCTAGATGAAGCTCACCCATACCAGAGATGATAGTTTGCATAGTCTCTTCATCAGTCCGAACTCGGAAAGTCGGATCTTCTTCAGCCAGCTTTGAGAGAGCCACACCCATCTTTTCTTGATCCGCTTTAGTCTTTGGCTCGACTGCAATATCAATCACCGGTTCGGGGAAAGTAATCTTCTCAAGCAAAATGGAATAGCTTGGATCTGATAGAGTATCACCGGTAGTAGTGCTTTTGAGTCCCACAATTGCCGCAATCTCACCGGCATATACCTCTTGAATTTCTTCTCGGGAATTAGCATGCATCCGTAAAATCCGACCAATTCTTTCTTTGTTGCCGTTGGAATTATTCATAATATATGATCCAGACTTAAGCACACCGCTGTAAACCCGGATAAAAATAAGCTTACCCACAAATGGATCAGTCGCGACTTTAAACGCCAGTCCGGCTAGTGGAGCTTCTTCTGTAATCTCAATTGTAATTTCTTTGGTCTCGTCAGTTGGGTCATGGGCAATTGGCACTTTGACATCAAGTGGTGATGGCAAAAATTCAGACACGGCATTAAGCAAGAACTGCACGCCTTTATTTTTGAGCGCGCTACCGCACATAATCGGCACGATTTTATTCTCAATCACTGCTTTTCGTAATGTTTTTTTCAAATCCTCGGTTGGAATTTCTTCACCCGCCAAATACTTTTCCATTAAGGCCTCGTCATTTTCAACAATCGCCTCAATCATCTTACCCCGGTATTCCTTAGCCCTTTCCTGCTCATTTTCTGGAATATCAGTGTCTTCCCATTTGGTACCCATATCATCTGAATATATCCGAGCTTTCATATCAAATAGGTCAATGATGCCGGTAAAAGTTTCAGCGGCACCAACCGGTAGCTGGATTGGATGAGCATTTAAGGTCAGCCGATCATAAATAGTCTTAAGGTCATAATAAAAATCAGCACCCATCCGATCCATCTTATTGATAAAGCCGATCTTCGGCACATGATATTTTTCTGATTGTCGCCAAACAGTTTCTGACTGTGGCTCAACACCGGCGACGCCGTCAAAAACAATCACCCCGCCATCAAGCACACGAAGCGCTCGCTCTACTTCGGCGGTAAAGTCCACATGACCAGGAGTATCAATAATATTAATTTGAACATCACCGCCACCAAGCCACTGGGCATTGGGCCAGAAACAAGTCGTCGCGGCGGAAGTGATAGTAATACCACGCTCTTTTTCTTGTTCCATCCAATCCATCTCGGCTTCGCCTTCGTGAACTTCGCCGATTTTATGCTTCTTTCCGGTATAAAATAAAATACGCTCGGAAACAGTCGTTTTACCGGCGTCAATGTGAGCAATAATTCCAATATTTCTGACTTTGTCGAGAGATTGTTGTCTGGGCATACGAGTTAATTTTTAAATTTTCAATTTTTAATTTTAAAACAATTATTTAATTTCTAAATTCCAAAATATCTTCAAAATAACGTTTTGCGTTATGCGTTATGCGTTTTGCGTTACACACTCATTATCTCCGACCAAAATGAGCAAATGCTCGATTAGCTTCAGCCATTCGATAGGTATCTTGTTTCTTTTTAATTGCCGTACCCTCATTATTGTGAGCATCAATCAGCTCTTGAGCCAATTGCTCCGCTAGGCCTTTACCTTTTCTCGCTCTGGCAGCGACAAGAATCCAACGACAAGCCAAAGTAAAACTACGCTCACTTCTGACTGCCATGGGTACTTGATAGTTGGCACCACCAACTCGCTTACCCTTGATCTCAACATTAGGTGAAACATTTTTTATTGCATTATCAAACACTTCCAAAGCATCCAGCTTGGTCTTATCTAAAATAATATTAAAAGCATCATACACAATCTGTTGAGCAATTGACTTTTTGCCCCGTTTCATTATGCGATTAATAAATTTCGCCACATCTTCACGATTGAATTTGACGTCTGGTTTTATGGTTCGTTTTGGAGCTTGTTTTCCACGCATATTTAATAAAAAATTAAAAAATAAAAAATTAACCTTATTTGGTTTTGGTTTTAGCTTTTTTTTGCGCTACCCTTTTCTTTCTTAACGCCGTATTTGCTTCGACCACTCTTTCGGTTGCTAACACCGGCTGTATCAAAAACACCTCGAATCACATGATATCTGACACCCGGAAGATCCTTGACTCGGCCACCACGGACCAGAACAATCGAATGCTCTTGCAAATTGTGACCTTCACCTGGGATATAAGCAGTCACTTCCTGACCATTACTAAGACGGACTCTGGCAATCTTTCTCAAAGCCGAGTTTGGTTTCTTTGGTGTAGTCGTTCTGACTTGCAAACACACTCCCCGTTTGAACGGACTGCCCATCGGCATAGTCCGTTTCTTGCGATGTAAACTATCTAAAGTGATCTGTAAATCAGGAGTTTTGGACTTGGACTTTTTACTCTTCCTGCCTTTTCTAAGTAATTGGTTGATTGTTGGCATATCCTGTAGAAAAATTTTGAACATTAATGCATAAACACATTAATTTCTGAATTCTTAAATTATTTATTACTTAATTATTATAGCCCTGGATTAAAAAAGGATTTAAAATTTCTTTACAGGACATAATGTTGGCTTATAGCTTAATATAGAAGAAAAAATTTCCTTTTTTAGGGGAAATTCCTTACTATAAGCTAAATTTTAATTTCTTATAATAAAGGATTTGTTTATATATTTAATCATCTCTAACAAGTAATATTTTAAGCTATTTGTCAAAATAAGTCAACCCCATAGTATAAATTTGACTTTAAGCCTTTAAAATCAATATATTTAAAAAAGACAATACTTTAAATAACTCAATAATGAAGTGCTGTAATGTCGCCAGTAGGCGACTAGCCAAACTTTCACTACCAGGTCAAATCAAGTTTAAAAAACTATAAAAATCGACCCAAAAGACCAAAAATCCAAGCAAAAAGCGTACTAAAAATACCGATATTTAAGAAAGTGTCAGCGAAAATGAGAATCAGCAAAATCCAAGGGCCATTGACTGATAATTTATACTTTATATCATTATACTTATCCGGCAGTATGCTAAACAACACTTTTGAGCCATCAAGTGGCGGAATCGGGATAAAATTAAACACCAACAGCACGACATTAATCAACACCAACATAAATAAAAAGTTGATCAACAAATTCTGCGGTCCAAAATATGGCGTTAAGATCCGAAGTAATAAGCCAAAAACAATAACTCCAATCAAATTAGAAGCCGGCCCAGCTGCCGCCACCACTGCCATTGCCACTCTAGTTTTACGCAGATTGTACGGATTGACTGGCACTGGCTTGGCCCAGCCAAACCCGGCAAACAAAAGCATTACAAAGCCCAATGGATCAATGTGAACAATCGGGTTGAGACTCAGCCGACCCATAGCCTTGGGAGTATCATCACCAAAGTACACTGCGAGTGCAGCATGAGAAAATTCATGGACAGTAAGCGCGATGACAATCGCTGCCACCCAAGCAATGAAAAATAGTGGTTGAGTAAATAACCAGTTTATTGGCATACCCTGTAGAAGAATTTTGAACATTAATGTATAAACACATTAAGTTTTAGATTCTAAATTACTTATTTAATCATTATAACCCTAGATTGAAAAAAAATTCAAAATTTATTTACAAGACATAATGTTAACTTATAGCTTATAATATCATATTTGACTATTCTTAACAACTATGTTAATATTTATGTAATATTTAATTCAGAGTTTGCAAAAATCTTAAATCCTAAATCTTAAATCCTATGGCTCAAGTATGTAAAATCTGTGGCCGCGGCACCACCGTCGGACAAAATGTCAGTCACTCCAAAAGAAGAACCAAAAAAACTCAAAAAATAAATTTACAATTAAAACGAGTTGACGGCACAAAAACTAAAATCTGTACCAGTTGCATCAAGTCATTGAATAAGAAAACAGCTTCCAAATAATGCGAAGCTGTTTTTAATTTTCAAATTTAGGATTTAAGATTTGTTATATTGTATGTGCCTCATGCACCGTCTTATAATCATAAATCTCGTCTTCATTAAACCACAAATATATTTCATGGTCGGCCTCGGCCTTTTTGGCTGAAGCATGAATGATATTTTCTACGGCCTTGCCTTGACCATCGGCATGACGATAGCTGACATGAGAATAGTCGCCACGGATAGTCCCAGGTAGTGATGATTTTGGCTCAGTGTCGCCGGCCATCATCCGGACATTTTCAATCGCATCAGCGCCTTCAATCACCATCGCCAACACCGGCCCAGAAGTAATAAAGTCCATCAGTAAATTTCTGACTTTTTCTCCTCGCCGTTGGGTGATGTCTTCACCATAATGCTGGCCGGCTTTATCCTTGTCAGCCCATTTTAATTTCATCGCGACAATTTTAAGCCCTGCTTTTTCAAAACGAGTAATCACCTCTCCCATTAATCCTCGTTTGACGGTGTCTGGTTTTAGTAAAACTAAAGTTCTTTCTATAGTATCTGGTTTCATATTTATACTATTTCATTATTAATTAATTTTTGGACTTTTTGAATAACCTCGGCTGGGGTGTTCTGGCTCTTGACCAAATATTCTTGGGCGCCGTATTCAAGTCCTTTTTTATGATCTGACTCTTGGCTTAAATTGGTCAGTAGTATCACCGGAATACTTTTGAGATCCACGTCATCCTTTAAAGTTTTGAGAATCGAGAAACCGTCGGTCTCGGGCAACATAATGTCTAGTAGAATTATGGCTGGCTTTTGACTTTTGGCAAGCTCAAGCGCTTCACTGCCCTTTTCGGTCACCGTCACCTCATACCCTTCGCTTTCTAGACGAAGTTTATACATATCCACAATCATTGCGTCATCTTCCACTAGTAGCACTTTAATCTTATCACTAGCTACTTGTTCGACTTTTTTTGCTTCTGTCATAATAACTTGTTAATTTAGGTTAATTTAAAACTATTTTACCAAAGAAACGCTATAATTGCAAGATTCTTGCTTTATCGCCAGATATCTTGACCATCCGAATAAAATATAACATCACTATCTTGATCAGTGCGATAAATCTGAGCGTCAAGCTTCTCTAAATTTCGAATTGTGCGATAATGCGGGTGGCCGTAGAAATTATCGGCGCCGACCAAGATAACAGCGTACTTTGGACTGACCGCTTCTAAAAAGCTAACGTTGTTGCCGTTGTTAGATCCGTGGTGGCCGACTTTTAAAATATCAGCTGACACATCAACATTTGCCTCAACCATTTTTTCCTCGTCTTCATAATCTCCCATCATTAAGATACTAGTATTACCATAGACGAGCTTAGTCACAATTGAAGTGTTGTTTAAATTTTCAACCGACTGCTGATAAAAGCTTTGGTCTGAATATAAAATATTAATAGTCAAATCACCTAGTGTAAGCTGACGCTGACTGTCAATAATTTCCACTGGAATTTGTTTATCTTTTATAATATCCAAAAAAGTTAAATAATCATCAGTGGTATGAAGCACACCAGTCATCAAAATCTTATCAACTTCATATCTTTCTAATACTTCGATCAGACCTACCAGATGGTCACTATGTGGATGAGTCAAAATCATTAATTCAATATCCCAATCATAAAACGGCATGTACTCACCCAGCTTTTTAATCACCGTATTGTCTGGCCCGCCGTCGATTAAAATGTCATCGCTGGCCGGCGTCCTAATTAAGGTTGAATCGCCTTGACCGACGTCTAGGAAATATACTTCCAAAACATTTTCATTATTAAAATCAAATCCTGATAATACCTGGCCATCGTCTGATAAAATATTGAGGACATAAGATACTAATGAAACAAAAATAATAATAGCGCCAACAGCCAGACCAATTTTATTTTTGTTTGTAGGCATGGGTTTATTATAACAAAAATTAATCTTGGATATAGAATTTATAAACTCCTAAACCAATTAATACATATAAGAATACAACTAAAAACAAATTAAAACTTTTTATCTCAATCGAACCAAATGGAATCTGGTCAAAGTAATTAACTACCACAAGCATATAGCTGACAGCCAACCAGACAAAGAAGCCTAAAAACCGACTAATTAACAATGAAACCAGACCAAAACCAGCTACTACCAGACCACCGACCATTACTAGTGGAATAATTGGCAGAATCATAACATTAGCCAAGATGGCCACGAGCGACAACTTATTAAAATAAAAAATTATTAAGGGCAAGGTCATTATTTGAGCGGAGATAGTAATGATTATAATTTCTGACAACAACCTAAACTTATTTAACTTATGTCTTTCAATCCATGCTCTTAAAATTGGTGAAATGTAGATAATACCCAACACCGCCATAAACGACAACTGAAACCCCACATCACTTAAAAATAATTTAGGATTGACCATCAGCATTAACGCCGCCGCCAAGACCAGGGCATTAAAAGAGCTATTTAATCGACCAATTTTCTGGGCGTATAAGACCAAGATTCCCATAATCGCCGCCCGCACAGCCGAAGCTGGCGCGCCAATTAAAATCACATAAAATACTATTCCTCCAGTTGCGAGCCAAAACGCATATTGTCTAATAATACCAAGCGAAATAAAGATGCTCATCATAATCATAATAATAATGGCAATATGCATGCCAGAAATGGCCACAATGTGGCTGATCCCGACATTAGAAAACTGATCTAAAATATCTGATGGAATTCCTCGGCGATTGCCCAAGATCATCGCTTGTAAAATTGAAACCTGCGGCTCATGGATAGACAAATTGAGCGCGTCTGATAATTTGTCTTTGACACTATAGACTACTGACAAAATATTTGCTACGTCAATATCAAGCATAGAAACATCAGCCGGATAATAGCAAACCGAATAAATATTATATCGAGCCAGATACTTATCATAAGCAAATTCATCAAACGGCTCGGGTGTTTGTAATTCACATATGAGCTCTAGCTGGTCACCATAGCGATACGCTGGATAAAGCGCGAGTGTGACCAACACTTTGCCACTGATATTATGGCCAGCGGTACTGTCTGACTCAACAGTAATTTTCTGATTACTCATCCGCTGGTCAATCTTCACAACTGTGCCGGTAAATTTAATCTGCTGGCCATTGTAATAATGAATTTTACTTTGATCACTAAAATCAACTACTGACACTTGGAACCGCCAGAAACCGAGAATAGAAAACAATAACAACAACAAAACAATTCGCCAACTGCGTCTGTGCCAAAAAAAGATGCCAAATCCAACAATAACTAAGCTCAGACAAAACAAAACAAAAATATCAATTATAAAAAAATTGCCCGCGCCAATGCCGACAATAAAAGATAATAGAGAAATAACAAAAATTCTATCTTTTAAGGTAATGACGAATTTAAAAAAATACATCATAAAAAATTTCTAATTCACCTAATTTTTAACAAAATGTCTAATGTCTAAAGCAAAAAGTAAAAAGGACACAAGATATAGAAGATTGATAATATATTTTTAAAAAGAAAAAACAAACCTCAATGTAACAACTTTTAATTTCTAATTTTTGACTTTTATTAGGTGAATTAGAAATTAGATGAATTAGAAATTTACTAATATTATTATTTATCTCTACCAACTTCCTGCCTTAGATAATTTTCCACAAAATCATCAAACTGCCCGTCCAGCACTCGGTCAATGTCTTGACTTTCATATTTAGTCCGATGATCTTTAATTTGTTTGTATGGTTGCATCACATAGCTCCGAGCTTGATTGCCCCATTGAGCCTGCAAGTAATCACCCTTAATATCCCTAGACTTCTTATTTTCCTGCGCTTCATAATATATGAGTAATTTTGATTTTAAAATCTTCAAAGCAGTCTTTTTGTTTTGGAGCTGGGAACGTTCATTCTGACATTTGACACTAATCTTGGTTGGTAAATGAACAATTCTAACAGCGCTGTCGGTCGTATTGACTGACTGACCACCATGACCGGAAGACCGCATCACCTCAATTTTCAAATCATCGTCTTTAAGCTCAATCGTCACATCGGCTGTCTCCGGTGCCACTTCAACCAAAGCAAAAGACGTGTGACGCATCTTCTGGGCGTCAAACGGTGAAATCCGCACCAGTCGATGAACCCCACCCTCGGACTTGAGCCAGCCATAGGCGTAGCGACCGCTAATCTCCAACGTAGCGCTCTTAATTCCCGCTTCCGTCCCAATAGTCTGGTCAACCACCTTGGCCTCAAACTTATGACGCTCACAAAACCGCAAATACATCCGCATTAAAATCTCGGTCCAATCTTGGGCGTCCACACCACCGGTTCCGGCATGAATGGATATAATCGCATTACCTTTGTCATACTTGCCGGAAAACAAAACAGCAAAGTTCAGCTGATTAAACTGACTTTGCAATTTATCTATTTGAATATTTATATCTTGCTCTAGCGCATCATCATCTTTTGAGGCTTTGACTAGCTCCAGTAAATCGTTCGCTTCTTGCTTAATATTTTCCCATTCTTCAACCTCTGATTTTAAGTTTTCATACTGTTTGGAGACAACTCTGGCATTATCTTGGTCCTGCCAAAATTTTTCACTAGAAATCTTCTTTTCTAATTTTACTATTTCCTTCTTTGACAAGTCAAGGTCAAAGCAACCTCCAATTTCTAGAGATTGCCTGTTGCAATTCTTTAATCTTCACACTTATTTCTGACATGGCCTTATTGTAATTGTTTTAATTGATTGAGCAGATCAAATGTTCCTTGACTCTCACCCAAAACATCTTGATATCCGCCATAAATATTCATCAGGACTGGTGGCAGATAAAAAAGAGCAATAATAATTGGCGCAATGACTAAAATCAACCCAACAACACTTAACATCATCCGCCAAAACATAGCTCGTCTAATCTTTTGGGTATCAATATAAATCGCTTGATTTAAACGAATATTTTCTTCAAGTAGTCCGCGCAAGTCTGCGCCTTGCTCCTTCACCATCTGCCCGGTTGCCTTGGCATACTGAACATTCTCGTCCAGTTGATTGATAAAATTTGGATTGGTCATTTTTATATTGGCTAATAATTCAGATTAAATAAATGATTACAAATATTATTATAGCATAATTAGTTATCTAACACTACAATCTTCGACATACTGGGCAACAATCTTTTTATAATCTTTCAGTTGATCAGCGGTAAAACTCGCACCCTTAAAATCTTGACCAACCATGCCTTTGGTGCCCATAAAATTCTGCAACCAATATTTTTTTGCTCCACCAATCATCTGTGCCATTTTTTCAATATCTTCACTGCGATGAAAACCACTGACAACAGTACTCCGAAACTCATAAGGCAAATTACTATTCTTTACTAGCTCAATAGTGACTTTGATTTTTTCTGTGTCAACCGGTTGCCCGGCAAACTTTTCAATCATATCTGCTGGTCCCTTAATGTCCATAGCAATGTAATCAACCAGCCGACCATCAATTAATTCCTTGATTACTTCTGGCCTTAATCCATTAGTATCTAGCTTGATGTCATAGCCAATATCCTTTAATTTTTGACAAAAGCTGGACAGATCAGCATGAATCGTCGGCTCACCGCCAGTAATCACTACTCCATCGAGATATTTCTTCCGACGAATTAAAAAATCTAAAACCTCTGACTCAACCAGCAACTTATTTTTTACTATCATATCAGGCAAAACCAAAGAAGGATTATAACAAAAAGGACAGCGCATATTACAACCACTGGTAAATATGATCGCTGCCACTTTTTGCGGATAATCCAGTAACGTCACTGGTTGTAGCCCGCCGATTATCATAGAAATTTTTCCTTAGACAGTTTGAGAGATTTTAATCGTCTTCCGGTCGCTATATTCTGATTGCTTGCCGGCATTCCACTGGCCAACCGGGCGAATATATCCTACTACCCGAGAGTACACTTCACAGGGTTGCCTTTTTTGTTTGTTTTTTTTGTCGCCTTCCATAATATTTAATCTGTGTTAGTTAATAAAATATATAAAAAATATTTGTAAATTCGTAATAATATTCGTATATTCGTGGGGAAATTAAAGTGGTAATTTTTCTTCTTGTTCCCTGACAAATCCTATTTCCTCATCACAAACTGGACAAAATCGATGCTCGCCGGTCAAATACCCATGCTTAGGACAGACAGAAAATGTCGGAGTTAAAGTATAATAGGGCAGATGGAAATTTTCTGCAATCTTTCTTACTAAAGTTTTGGTACTATCAATGTCCGGCATCTTCTCGCCCAAAAAATTATGAATCACCGTGCCACCGGTATATTTGATTTGAAGTGGATCCTGCTTTTCTAAAACATCAAAAACATCATCGGAAAAGCCCACGGGCAAATGAGTGGAATTGGTATAATAAGGCGCTGCGCCTCGCTCTTGATAGGTCTGTTCATTGGCGACAATAATATCAGGATACAACGCTTTATCGGCTTTAGCAAATCGATGAGTCGCGCCTTCCGCCGGTGTCGCCTCAAGATTATAAAGCTGATTATCTTCACCTTGGTACTCGGCCAAACGAGCCAACATAAAATCCATAACCTTAACTGCGAAATCCTGACCCTCTTTGGTAGAAAGTGGACGATTCATAAAATTAAGCACTGCTTCGTTCATACCATTGATACCGACTGTGTTAAAATGATTTTTCCAATACTCGCCAAATCGCTCCCGAATGTCGGTCAGATAAAATTTACTATATGGATAAAGACCGCTTTCAGTGAAATTTTCCAAAATAGTCCGCTTTAGCTTCAGGCTCTCGCGTGCTAAGTCCATCATTTGACCTAGTCGACTAAAAAATGCATCTTTGGTCTTGGCATTATAACCGATGCGAGACAAATTAATCGTCACCACGCCAATTGAACCAGTCAATGGATTGGCCGCAAAGATGCCACCACCACGCTTCCTCAACTCGCGATTATCAAGTCGCAACCGACAACACATACTCCGAGCATCTTCGGCTTTCATATCGCTATTAACAAAATTAGCAAAATAAGGAATACCATATTTAGCCGTCATCTCCCAGATTGGATCAAGAACTTTATTGTCCCAGTCAAAATCCTTAGAAATATTGTAAGTCGGAATTGGGAAAGTGAACACTCGACCTCTAGCATCACCGGCCATCATCACCTCGGCGAAACACTTATTGATCATATCCATTTCCGGCTGAAACTCCTTGTAAGTTTCATTTTTAGGCATCCCCCCAATCACCACCGGCTCATTGGCCAAAGTAGAAGGACAAGTCAGATCAAAAGTAAGATTAGTAAAAGGAGTTTGAAAGCCGACTCTGGTCGGCACATTCATATTGAAAACAAATGACTGAATACTCTGTCGGACTTCTTTTTCGCTTAAATTATCATATCTAATAAATGGAGCAAGCAGAGTATCAAAATTGGCAAATGCTTCCGCACCGGCTGCTTCGCCCTGCAATGTATAGAAAAAGTTGACAATCTGACCCAGCACTGATGCAAAATGCTTGGGTGGGACACTATGAATCTTGCCCTCCACGCCGCCAAACCCCAGCCGAAGCAAAGCCTGCAAATCCCAACCACAACAATACACCGCTAGTAATTGTAAATCGTGAATATGAAGATCACCACTAGTATGAGCGTCTCTAATCTCCGGCGGATACACTTTGTTGAGCCAATAATGCGAGCTGACTGCGGAAGCGACATGATTATTGAGTCCTTGAAGTGAATATGCCATATTGGCGTTTTCCTTGACTCGCCAATCAAGCTGTTTCAAATACCCTTCAATAACATCATTAGAATCAATCAATTTTTTCAAATCTCGAAGTCGGGCGTGCTGTTCGCGGTAAATGATGTAGGCTTTGGCCGCCTTGACTAGTCCATCTTTAATCAACACTTCTTCAACAATATCTTGAATCTCCTCAATCGCTGGGATAGACCGAGGATGAAACTTATTATTGAGATTGTGGACGACTTTATCAGACAGCTCTTCAGCTAATTTCTGATCATCACGGCCAACCGATTTCAAAGCTTTAATAATCGCCAGAGTCACTTTATCTTGACTAAATCCGTCTATACTGCCATCACGCTTTCTAACTTGTTCAATTTGATTTGGTTCCATAATTTCTAGTTTATAGCTGATAGCTAATAAAATTACCAACTCATTCTATTGATACTATATTACTATAATATGTTAATTATTTTCCCTAAAAAATTTCCCAAAAGATAAGTAATAAAATAAGTAATAAAAATAGACCTAGATTAGGTAGAAGACTTTTTTCGCAAAAGTCAGACAATTACTAGATCTTTAGTGGTACAATTACTTTTAATTATACCACTTTAACTGGGGGTGTCAAAAACATCTTTAAACAAGGGTTTTAGGTGATATTTTGACTGTACTTGTGGATAAAATCTTTACCCTCTGTCGCTAACAAATTTTATAAATTAGGGAATTAACAAAACCGCAACAGAAATTTGTTACGGTTTTATAATCAGCTTAATCTTTATTTCATTTTCTTCCTAATGAATGCCGGGATTTCCAAATCTTCTTCTTCAGTGTTTATTTTCGGAGTTGTCTGCGACGCAATTGGACGCACTAGTCTATCATCTGGTCTAATATTATCGTCGTCAGTCATTCTTGTTTCTTCTAGTTGATCTTCAATACTTTTTTTGGAAAATAGGCGGTTCATTGAATATTTCGGCTCTTCAAGCGAGGTTTTACTTCTTGGCTCACCGTCGCCAAAGCCAGTGGCAACAACTGTAATTTTAATCTTATCCTTCATGGTTTCATCGACTACTGCGCCAAATATTACTTTGGCATTCGGATCTGAACTTTCAGTGATTATGTTGGCCGCTTCATTGACTTCATTCATGGTCAAATTTGGTCCGCCCACAACAATAAAGAGGATTCCCTTTGCCCCATCAATAGAAATATCTAAGAGTGGCGAAGAGATTGCAATCTTGGCGGCGCTCACTGCCCTAGACTCACCACTGGCCTCGCCAATACCCATCAGAGCCGAGCCAGCACCTTCCATAATCGCTTTAACATCAGCAAAGTCAACATTAATTAGTCCTGGGATAGTAATTAATTCAGAAATTCCCTGAACACCCTGACGCAGAACATCATCAACAGTCTTAAAAGCATCCAAAAGCGAAGTTTTCTTATCAATAATATGAAGAATTTTGTCATTAGGTATGGTAATAATAGTATCAACTCGCTCTTTCAAATCATCATACCCTCGCTCTGCTACCTCGGCTCGTTGAGCGCCTTCAAAAGAAAATGGCTTAGTCACCACTGCCAAGGTCAAAGCACCCAGCTCTTGAGCGACGGCGGCAATAACCGGCGCGGCGCCAGTGCCAGTGCCACCACCCAAACCGCAAGTAATAAACACCATATCAGCACCCTTAAGAATATCTCTAATATCATTAATATTCTCTTGCGCCGATTGCATTCCGACATCGGGATTCATACCCGCGCCCAAGCCCTTGGTCGTTGCCTGACCAATATGAAGCTTCTGTTTGGCGCTGTTGTGATGCAAGGCTTGAACATCAGTATTGATGACGATAAATTCCACTCCTCTAATTTTTGAAGCGATCATCCGATTTATCGCACTGCCGCCAGAGCCCCCAACCCCAACAACTTTGATTTTTGCAAATGTTTCTAACTCCGGTTTTACTTCTGGCATATTGTTGATTTATACTTAAAAATTATTAATCTGGATAAATAAGCGAAAGCTAATTTTAAAACTAAGTTCATTTCCAATTTAAGGTAAAATTTTTTTAATTAAATTCCTAATTCCGGTTATACCATTTTCAATACTACTACCAATAATCGGCAAATGAAGCCGGCCACCTTTCTGCTGAAGCTGACTGCCCCAAAGGACCAGACCAACGGCAGTAGTAAACGACAAATCACTTACTTTGTCAAGATTTGAAATCAGCTCCTGCGGATAGCCCAATGAAGCCGGCAGACGCAATGATCTTTTAGCCACTTCAACTACACCATCAAGCTTTGCTCCCCGACCAGTTAAAACAGCGCCAGCCGGTAACATACCAGACTTGCCGATTTTTTTCAACTCTTTGTCAATGTTATAAAAGATTTCTTCTACTCGCGCTTCTTCAATCTCGGCTACTTTCTTTCGGGAAAATGTCCCTTCTTCAGTACCACCGACTTCAGTGTATTTGACTTCATCATGTTTTTTAAAATTCTTGGGCAGGCATGACCCCTCGCGGATTTTAATCTTTTCGGCCGTATCAATTGAAATCCTCTGTCCAATAGCAATGTCATTGGTAATATATTCCGAGCCAATCGGCAAAACTGCAGTATGAAGGACATCACCTTCTTCAAATACAGCCAAGCTAGTAGTTGAGCCACCCAGATTAATTATCACTACCCCCAGCTCTTTCTGGCGATTAGTCAAGACGCTTTCAGAAGTCGCCAGTATCGACAAGACTAAATCATCAATATCCAGTCCGGTCCGATATATACTTTTGGTAATATTTTTTATTTGCGAGGTTAAGCCCTGCACAATTTGGGTCTCGACTTCCAATCGGATGCCAGTCATACCAATCGGATCTTTAATCCCGATTTGGGAATCAACCGTAAAATTCTTTGGGATGACATGCAAAATTTCATAATTAGGTGGAGTCACAACCGCTCTGGCTGCTTCAATCACTCGCTCAACATCCTCTTGCCTAATCTCGCCATCAGTCTTTGATACCGCCACCACGCCTCGACTTTCTTGGGCAATTATGTGGCTACCGGAAATACCGACCCAAGCATGTTCAACTGGCTGTCCAATCATCCGCTCAGCCTTTTCAATCACCGCCGAAACAGATGATACAGCGTCTTCAACACTCACCACCACTCCCTTACTGATACCTTGAGCCGAACCCTCAACTGCGCCGATGATTTTCAGCTTTTCATCGCCTTTGGGCTGCTGACCCACAACCAATCTAATGGCAGTTGAGCCGATATCTAGTCCTGTTATTAAGTTATCTTTTAGCATGGGTCTTAAATACTTTAACTTGAGATATGGATCGCCCTTAAATTATAATAAAAAACCGCGTCCACGGCAAGTACAAACTGAATAAAATTTGTGTTCAATATTTTATATTGATTTATGGCTTTATTTTTGCCATTACTTTGGCTTCAAAATCAAACATCTTATTCTCCTCTTCCTTTGATACGCCCTCATGGTTGTATCCCACTAGATGAGTCAAGCCATGAACAAGCAATCTGGTTATCTCCTGACTCAATAAATAACCAAGTTGCCTGGCCTGTTTTTTGGCTTGTGGAACGCAGATGACTATTTCGCCTAGATACCGACGATCAGCCGGCACATCAACAAAATTTTTGAAATCTTCGGCAAAGGAGAGAACATCTGTCACTTTACTGATGCCACGATAGTTATTGTTTAGTCGTTTGATGGTTTTGTTATCAACAAACGCCAAAGAGAAATGCCGTTTCTTTTTAAACTTATATACCTGAGCAAAAACAGCCACCACTTCCTCCAGTCGCTTCTTCGGCAAGACAATATCTACTTGCTTATTGACTTCATAAGTTAGCATAAATATTTTATGGCGTAGTAGACGAGACGCTAGAACCGCTACTTGCGCCATCATAATTATAAAAAGGAACATCAGTTAGCAGTCTGAAACTTTTGACAATAAAAGTAAAGATTGCCGGATAACGAAACTGGGACAAGGCGTCCATCTCATATTTGAAAATATAAAACTTGGACAAATCAGGATTGGTCAGATAAACACTCAAACCATCAGGTGAATAAATCCCCTCAAGATCACCCACTTCCACCTCGCTCAACTGACTTAATCTTACCCCCGGATTATTTCCTAAATACCAATTAATAGCCGAAACTCCTTGAGAATTATCTTGACTATAAAGCTTGATAATCTCGCCTGTATCAGTCGTAATTCTAACCTCGCCAATTGACTCCAAAATATTATATTGCCAATCACGGATAGTCAAAAGTTCAAAATTGTCTCGCACAAACGTCGTCTTTAACGGCATCACATAGTCCGCGTCCATTAATTTGGCGCTCCCGGCAATCAGCGGATCATAACCGGCAATCACTTCCCGACCGTCAGTATAGCCATCACTGTCAGTATCCGGACGACTAATAGAACTGCCAATTAAATTTTCCTCCAAATCAGTCAAACCATCGCTATCAGCATCACTACTAAGTGGCGGGGGGGTAAGATTTACATTACTATTGGTATTGGTGTTTGTATTAGCGTTGGTATTACTGTCGGTATTATTGTTTTAATT
>CAYLUK010000011.1:0-19530 GCA_964386875.1 uncultured Gammaproteobacteria bacterium | reverse complement strand
CCTCGTTTTTAATCGCAACTGCGTCTTCATATTTTAAAGTGGTCAAAACAATACCAAAAACCGACGCGGGCGGACCATTTTCATCAGCCGCACCGGGTAAAATCGCCACCAGATTTGTACCGACTGAATTGAGCTGATTAACAATCAGACTTTGAGCGCCGGCGCCAACCGACATAATAATAATAACCGCGGCAATACCAATTATGATTCCCAAGCTAGTCAAAAAACTACGAGCTTTGTTGGCTCGCAATACTGAAAAGGAAAGTTTGACTGTATCAATTAATTTCATATCTCACATATTTACAAATCTAGTTACAAATATACAAATATTTTTTAAATTTGGTGCTTGGTAATTGGTCATTATTTCATCAGCTCTCCATCCTGTGCTCGCCGTCTTTCTTCACCCACTGTTTCATCACTCACAATCAACCCGTCTATTAATTTAATAATCCTTTCAGCGTGACGCGCCGTATCATTTTCATGAGTGACCAAAATTATCGTATGGCCATTATCATTAAGACGCTCCACAATTTCCATAATCGCCTGACCAGATTTACTGTCTAAGTTGCCAGTCGGCTCATCAGCGAAAATAATACTAGGATTTGTCACCAGTGCTCGGGCAATCGCCACTCGTTGCTTTTCTCCACCGGACAATTGATTGGAAAAGTTGTTTGCTCGATGCGAAAGATCCACCGCTTCAATGGCCTTTTTGACCAATTTATCATAATCTTTCTCTTTACTATACAAAAGTGGCAAACGGACATTGTCATAGACGGTCGTCCGTGGCAACAGATTAAACGCCTGAAACACAAAGCCGATTTCTGCATTCCTGATTTTTGCTAATTCATCATCATTTAGATGACTAACATCACGCCCTTTAAATAAAAAAATGCCGGAAGTTAAAACATCAAGAAAGCCCAAGATATGCATCAAGGTTGATTTGCCAGATCCAGACGGCCCCATAATCGCCAAAAACTCGCCGGCTTTTATCTCAAAGCTAAGACCATGGAGCACTTTCGTCACCACTTCATCATTGACAAATTCTTTCTTTAAATCCTGAACTTTAATTAAAGTATTTTCCGACATTATTGTAATAATTATCAATAATTAAGATTCCAGACCTTTACATATCACCACGCTGTCATTGCGAGGGAGCTCAAGCGACCGCGGCAATCCCGTCTGGTCTGATAGTACTGTCATCCCGCACGAAACGATAGCGAAGATGCGTGATTCAGTCTTCAAAATATCTTCAAAATATGTTATATGTTCTATGTTATGTATTTTTTGTGTTAACTCCCATTTTTCTTAAACGTCACCACTTTCTCCCCCGCTTCAAGTCCGGAAATAATCTCCACCAGTCCGCCGTCGCCACGCAGTCCGATCTCCACTGTCTTTTCTTCAATCGTATTCTCACCCACTAAAACTTCCACATACTTTTCCGGCACTTCGCCCAAAATCGCCGACCTGATCTTGACTGCTCGTTGCGGAATATACAATACATTTTCTGTTTTAGCTGTGGTCAAAATTACATCAGCCGTCATACCGGGTTTGACTCGATCACTAAATGAATCATGGTCAAAACTGACTGTGGTCCGATAATAAATCACATCTTGGATGACTGTCTGAGCCGGATCAATAAAAGTGATTGCCCCGGAGAAAATATGATCCGAGCCAAAAGCATCCAATTCAATCATCGCTTTATCGCCGACTTTAATCTTGGCAATATCGGACTCCGGAATATCCACCTTGACTTCATACTTTTCTGTGGAAAGCATCCTAATGACTGGCTGACTTAGACTGGTCTGTTCGCCAATACTAAAATTTACTTGGGTGACAGTGCCATCAATCGGCGCGACAAGGCTATACTCTGACAAATCTGCCTGCACTTTATTGAGCTGGGCACGAGCTTGAGCGACTTTAGCTTCGGCTGACTTGATTTCAAAATCACGAGCGCCGGCTTTTTTCAAATTAAGCTCGGCCTGATAAATCAACAAGCTATTTTGTGCCGCTTGAATTTGAGAATTGTAACTATTGACGGTATTGACCAGATTGGACTTGGCAGTCTGAACCGAGGTTAATGAAGTGTTGTTGGTTGACTGTTGAGTGTTAACACTGGTTTTAATCGTATCTTTTGTGGTTTGCGGATAAGAACTGTTAATAATAATAGAATCAGCCAAAGCATAAGAATTATCCAAAAAACCATTTATGTCTGATAAAACATTTCTCATTTTATCAGCCGCCTCCACAATAGAATTATAATCTTTCTGATTATTAGCTTGATTAGCAAAAACAATAGCACTATTTAAAGCCGGACTGATAACAGAATAATCATTCCCAACTTCAATTAATAAATCTGGATTATTTATTTGCAAATTTATGGTGGTATCATTCCTAATTAAATAATTATAAACCACATCAAGAGCAACTTGAGCGGTAAAAACAGAATTATTCAAAGCATCCAAGCTTTTTTCGCGTAAAGTTTCCAATTCATTATCTCTTTTAGCTTCCAAACTGGCAAGATCATTTTCTGCTTTAGCCACCTGTTCCTCAACAATTTTAATATCTTCCGACGATGCTCCGGCCTTGACCTTATCCAGATCGGCTTGCGCTGACAACAGATTGGCCTGATACTGCTCCACTTGAGCTGATAGTCCAACGCCATCAAGTCGCGCCAAGACTGTGCCGGATTTAATTTTGTCACCTTCATCAACTGTCAAATAAACCAGCCGGCCGGAGGCCTTAAAATTCAAATCAATGTCTTGAGCCGACTCCACTGCGCCAGTCGCATCAACCGTCTGGATTAAATCACCCAGTTTGACATCTTCGGTAGTGTATTCAACTAATGGCGCGCCGGATTTCAACTTGACTGCAACACCAATCACAATAATAACTATTACCACCAAAACAACCCAAAAAGATTTAAGCTTAAATAACTTTTTCATAAATTAATTTAGCTTAGATTTTATTTAATTTTACTATTTATATGATTATATATTAACATAATTTAGGAAAAAATCAAGTAACTATGAGACAAAAAATCCCCCCCTTAGTTAAAGAGGGGAATAGGAAGTTGCTAACTCGCAACATTATCCACTTTTATCTACTTTCGGCCAAAAATCCGCCAATAAGAGACGATCAGTACTAAACTAAGTGCCAAAGTGAACACGCCCAAAATCTGCAGACAACTCGGCAAATTATATAGCTTTAAAGACCAGCCAAATAGACCCAACATCACAAACTGGCCCAAGCTGACGACAGCCGACTTGATGGAGATGACCGTTGCCCGATTTTCAGAATCCAAATACTGATTCAGGAAATGACCAATAAACGGCGTCAAGTGTCCTCGGGCAATATTTTGCATCAGTACCAAAAGCACCATTATCTTGGCGACATAGCTACCCATCAGTAGAATAGGGATGCCAATCACCGCCAGAATCAGAATTATACTGCCCAAATCTCCAATCTTTCTGGCTATCCAATCAGAAAAGAAGCTAGAGATCGCAGCGATAATATTGAGGCCACAAAATAGCCAGCCAAAATATATCAGTGGTAAATCCACTAGTTCAAAATACGGGTTGTATGAGAAAAACCATATTTTTGACGCGACACCAATAATCACTACAAAGCTGATTATCCACTTGATATTCTTGTGGTTGGCGACAAACAAAATGCTGATTTTCATCAGTCCCAAATGTTCACGCCAGTTATACCGGCCTTGACGAGTCATTGGCGGTTCAATAAAAAAGTAAATCACCACCACAAACAGCAGTTTAAAGCCAGCGCTCAAATACACCGGCAACCGAATGTTAATACTCGCCAGATAGCCGACTGTGATGGCACATCCAGCCAGCAGAAACAGCCGATACGAAATTGCTCGACCTTCAATCTTCTTAAACTCTGATTCGCGACCCAACACTTTAAGTGTGTCATAGAGCAGCGCCGAGTCAGCGCCCGAGATCAGTGAAAATCCACAGACCCAGATCAGATTAGCAATCCAAATCATCGCTGGATTGATTGCGCTGGCAAATACCATAATATCGCAAAACAGCAAACATGATCCGATCAGTATGGTCTTGCGACGGCCAATTAAATCGGCCAAAGCACCAGACGGAATCTCGAGCAAAAACAAACCGACCACACAAATGGATTCCATCACATATATCTGCGACAAGCTCATGCCTGACACTCGCGAGATAAAGGTGATTAGAATCGGACCCCAAAATAACGGCTCGTCCAACAACCTGAACCAATAATACAACCGCACATTTTTCTCTGCCTCTTGTGTTGTCATCTCTTTGACTCCCGTTTGGTTTTGTTTTCGGCTTTCCTTGGTTTTGTAAAGAACAACTAGACAGTTATAAGCCAGAGACTTGCCCGTACTGCTTCGCCTAGCGTTGCAGGCGGACGGACACCTGATTTGTATCCGCCAGAGGCGAATTATTTGCTTGTCAGCAAACAAAAAAACTCGGCCTGTCTAGCCGAGGAAGTCTTTATTTTTCTTTCTCCCCCTTTACAAGTGGGAGATTAAGAGGGGTACAAATAAAATTACATTTTATCTATTTTAAACACTTTCTGGGCTAAACCACCAGCAAAACAGCTGACGCCGTCATAAATCCGAGCATCAGTCATAAGTGGATTAGAATGTTTAAATAGATGTTGCATAATATTTATATTTATTATGTCTATATATTACCAAATATACTAAATTATGTCAAATTTAGCTAAAATTAGCAACAACATTTGACATAGCGGAGTGGTTTTTATTTGTACCGCCACGGAGAATTGAACTCCGGTTTTCGCCGTGAGAGGGCGACGTCCTGGCCACTAGACGATGGCGGCATATTTTAAATTTTTATTACTAAACGCTATAAAAAATATTCACTAGACCCGCCCGAATTACTTCGCAAACCGTGGCGGGCAGACGATGGTGGCAGATAACCTAAAAAGTATACACGAAAATCTTTCCCAATTCAACATTATCACTATTGGTGGCGATAATTGTCGTTGGTTTTAAATTTGGTAGCTTAAAACCATAAGCCACCACTCGACTGCCGGATTTTAATTCTTTTTTAAATTTCTCTTCCAATTTTAACATTACTTTGGGAAATAAATAGCAATACACCACATCAGCTTGGCTTAAATCAACTTTGAAAAAATCTTTCATTTCCACTCTAACATCAACTTTGGCTAAAAATATTTTAATCTTTGCCCACAAGTATGGCCACAAGGTAATCTCATAGCCGACTCCCTTGGCGCCATAATCTTTAGCCGCCTTAATCAGTAGATGCGCTTTGCCGCACCCCAAGTCATAGATGGTCTCCCCCGTTTTAAGATCGGCTGCTTTAAGAATTGCGTCAAAATCTTTCCGATTGCTGGAAATAAATGGCACTCCGCCTGTCACAATCAAACCCAAAACAACTGACGCCATTAGTATTGCCACTACCGAAACAATCAATAAAATAATTAACATTATAGCTAAAGACATATTTTTATAAATTCCAAATCTCAAATCACAATTTTCAAACAAATTTGAAAGATCAATCAATTATTAAAATGTTTTAAATTTGAAATTTTGGTAATTTATTATTATTTGTAATTTGATGCTTGGTTATTGATTATTGCTAATCCATTTCATCAAGAAGTTTCTTCTGCTTCCTTGATACACTGCGTGGAATATCCACGATTACTTTCACGATATGATCTCCCCTGCCTCGGCTACGCAAATATGGTACACCCTTACTCTTCAATCTAAAATCCGTGTGACTTTGGGTACCGGCTGGAATCTTCAAGCTCACTGGCCCGTCCACCGTCTCAATCTCAATCTTATCACCCAAAATCGCTTGTTTCAAACTGATATTTAAGCCAGACAATATATCATTTCTGACTCGAGTAAATTTTCTACTTGAACTCACATTAATATTAATATATAAATCACCAGCAACACCTTTTGGCGCCGGCTCGCCTTTGCCAGATAATTTAATACTCTGATCAGTTTCAATGCCAGCTGGAATCTGGACTTTGATTTTTTCACTACCATGGACAATACCGGTGCCATGACACTGGCTACATTTTTTTTCATATTTCTTGCCTTCACCCTGACAATCAGGGCAAGTCGCTTGCGTCTGAATATTACCAAGGATGGTCTGCTGGGCTCTGACTACTCGTCCCGAGCCACCACAAGTTTTACAATCTGATATTTTTGACCCAGGCTCAGCGCCATTGCCACTGCATTTATCACATGTTACCCGTTTAGTCAAATCAATTATTTTCTCAACCCCAAACACTGCTTCTTCAAAATCAATATTTATTTCTACTTGGACATCGCTACCTCGGGCAGTTCTGGTGCCACCCCGTGACCCACCAAAAAACGAGCCAAACATGTCGCCTAAATCGCCCATGTCACTAAAATCAAAGTGAACATTGCTCTGGCTGAATCCGCCTCCCTGTCCGCCTTGCGCCCTCGCAAAATCTTGATAATTAAAACCGCCAGATCCTTGGGCTCCGCCGAAGGACTGGCCGAATTGGTCATATTGTTTTCGTTTTTGAGGGTTGTTTAGCGTCTGATAGGCCTCATTTATCTCCTTGAATTTGTCAGCATTACCATTGCCCTTATCAGGATGGTGTTCGTGAGCCAACTTCCGAAACGCCTTTTTCACTTCATCTTGAGTCGCGCTTTTGTTTACTCCCAAAACTTCGTAATAATCTTTTGCCATTACTTATATTAATTTTATGTCTTAAATCCAATTTCTTCTTTTGGACTTTCAGCTTGTTCTATGGCGCCATACTTATCTTCGTATTTTTTTAAATTATCCTGAAGTGCTATAATCATCCGCTTAATGTGTCCGGGACTTGATATAATTTTACCACAAATCTTACCACTGGGAGGAATAATATTTATGTAAGTCAGAATAAATTCTTCTTTGCTATGTGATACTTGCATGGCATTAGCATATTCTCCGCCAAGGATATTATCTTGGATTTGAATTTGTTTATTCTGCGGGACAGGTTGAAGTTGATTTGGTTGTTGATTTTCCATAACTTTAATGTTGTCATCTCCGCGTAGGCAGGGATCCAAATTTAATTTTTAATTTAAAAATTTTATTAGGTGAATTACTCGCCCGAATCGCTACACAAGCTTGAGCTTGCTTGCGAATCGTGGCGGGCAGGAAAATTATCTAAATACCTTCCTCACTCCAGTCCCTCCGCTGATTGCGGAAGAACTGTATGTCAGAAAATTATTACATTTTACTAATTGCGAATTACTGGTTACTGATTACTAAATTATTTCTTTACTTCTTCAAACTCCCCTTCCACCGGCTCAGCTTGTTTAGCCTGTTCTTGAGAATTCGCGGCATTCGCATCGGTTCCAGTGGTATTTTCATCGGTTTTATACATCGCCGCGCCGACTTTCTGAATTTCATTACTTAGTTCATCATAATTTTTCTGGATCAAATCCCTATCATCACCGTCTTTGGCTTTCTTCAAATCTTCCACCTTATCCATCACACTCTTTCTGGTGTCAGCATCCACTTTATCGCCGGCATCTTTTAAAGTCTTTTCAGTCGAGAAGATTAAATTTTCAGCTTGATTTTTAAGATCAATCACTTCCCGCTTCTTTTTGTCCTCTTCGGCATGAGCTTCAGCATCCACTTTCATCTTTTCAATCTCTTCTTTTGATAGACCACTTGAAGCAGTGATAGTAATATGTTGTTCCTTACTGGTCGCCTTATCAACTGCTTTGACATTTAAAATACCATTGGCATCAATATCAAAAGTCACCTCAATCTGCGGTACGCCTCGAGGCGCCGGTGGAATACCGTCAAGAATAAATTTGCCTAGAGTTTTATTATCACCAGCCATTGGCCGTTCGCCTTGCAGGACATGGATTTCCACGGCCGGCTGATTATCAGCGGCAGTAGAAAACACTTGTGACTTAGAAGTTGGAATCGTAGTATTTTTCTCAATTAGTGGCGTCGCGACCGAGCCCAAAGTCTCAATGCCCAGTGTCAGTGGTGTCACATCCAATAGCAACACATCTTTGACATCGCCTTGAAGTACACCGGCCTGAACTGCCGCGCCCAAAGCCACGACTTCATCCGGATTGACACTCACATTCGGCTTTTTGCCAAAAAATTCTTCCACTTTCTTCTGGACTAAAGGCATCCGAGTCATACCGCCGACCATAATAATCTCTTCAATATCCTTGGTCTCAAGACCGGAATCTTTCAAGGCCTGACTGACCGGTCCAAAAGTCTTGGCTACCAAATCTCCAATTAAGCCTTCCAGCTGGGCTCTGGTTATTTTTAAATTCAAATGCTTTGGATTGCCATCTGCGCCTTGAGTGATAAAAGGTTGGTTAATTTCAGTTTCCATTTGAGTTGAAAGCTCAATCTTGGCTTTCTCGGCTGATTCTTTGACCCGTTGAAGCGCGGTCTGGTCAGTTGACAAATCAACCCCTTCTTGTTTTTTAAATTCAGCCAAAATCCACTTCATAATTACTTGGTCAAAGTCATCACCGCCCAAATGGGTATCGCCATTAGTTGACTTGACCTCGACTGTATCTTCGGTGATATCAAGAATTGAAATATCAAAAGTACCACCGCCCAGATCATAAACTGCGATTTGTTGACCCTTTTTCTTTTCAAAGCCATAGGCCAAAGCCGCGGCCGTCGGCTCATTGATAATCCGCTTGACTGTCAGTCCGGCAATTTCTCCGGCATCTTTAGTCGCTTGCCGTTGCGCATCATCAAAATACGCCGGCACTGTGATGACTGCCTCGGTAATAGTTTCACCGGTTTTGGCTTCAGCATCAGCTTTTAATTTCTGCAAAATTATGGCTGAAATCTCCTGCGGACTATGTTCTTTGTCATTTAAAACGACTTTGACGCCATCACCTGATTTTTTGAGCTTAAATGGCATTGATTTAACATCAGCTTGCACTTCCGCGTCCTCCCACTTGCGACCAATTAATCGTTTGATAGAAAATAAAGTATTGGCTGGATTGGTGACAGCTTGACGCTTGGCGGAAACACCAACAATGCGTTCGCCTTTTTTGGTGATTGCCACCATTGAAGGCGTAGTTCTGGCGCCTTCGTTGTTTTCCAATATTTTTGGCTGGCCACCCTCCATAACTGCCATGGCGCTATTGGTAGTGCCTAAATCGATTCCTAAAATTTTTGACATATTTTTGGTTATTAATTTTTGATTAGCTACTTAGTTTTTAGTTATTAGTTATTTAAGTTACTCTTACTTCCACAGGATCACTCGTTCCACTCGGGATGACAGTGGTGGAGACGGAATCCCGCCACTCGCGAGCGGCGGGATGACAAAATGCCCTTCGGTCATTTTGCCACCTTAACTTTTGCCGGACTTAGCACCTTACCGTTTATCATATATCCCGGTTGGACTTCTTCATAAATAACATCAGAGTCATAACCGTCAACTTCTTCATGGACGACTGCTTCATGACGATTGTGGTCAAACTTCTCGCCCACCGTCTTGATCTCCTCAATCCTGTATTTGTTTAAAAAATCTTGAAATTGCTTCTTAATCTGGATTATCCCCTTGACCCAGTCCTGATCTCTTTGGTCTTTGGGGATATGATCAATTGCCAATTTAAAATGATTGTACACCGGTAAGACCTCGGACATAAACGCCGCATTGGCTAAGCCAAATAAATCTTGCTGGCGATTTTCCATTTCTTTCTTAAAATTGACATAATCGGCTTGAGCTCGTTGCCAGCCAGCCAAATTTTTGGCAGCTTCCTCTTGAGCAGATATTAATTCCTCTTGTATCTTTTTTTTGTCAGTCATAGTTATTTAATTTATTATGATACTAACTATACTAATTTTTACCAATTATACGAATGATTACTAATAACTTTCTTAAGCGGGCTATTTGTATCCATTAATATAATTGGTATGTTATTTGTATATTGGCATCACATTACGAGTTACTAAGTAATTCTTGAATATAACGAACTAATCCGATATTTTCTGCATAATTCATCCGGTTTGGCCCCAAGATACCAATCAGTCCATTTTGGTCGCCTAATTTGTATTTGATTAAAACAACTGAAGCATTTTCGCCAAATGGATTGTCACTGCCAATGAACACCTTCACCTCTTGATCAATCTGATCAAACATGCTAGCCATAACGTCGTCCAAATGATCCATTACATCTGATATTGATTGGACTAGTGCCTGCTGGAAAAATTCCGGCTGACGAAACAAATTGGAAATACCAGTATAGTATGCATCCGTCGGCTCAAATCCGACCAACACTGCTTCACTGGAAATCTCGGCAATTTTCTTGGCCAAACTTTTGATGCCCTCTCGATCAGATTCAATCTTCAAACCATCGATAGCACTTTTATTCTTATTACTAATATTGCTGGTGATATTGACAAAATTTTTCAGATAATACTGATAGCCTTCACTGGTTGGAATTCGGCCAGCAGATGTGTGAGGATGAGATATAAGTCCCCTTTCTTCCAGCTCGGCCATGTCATTTCGAATGGTGGCGGAGCTCAAATTCTTGAAATATTTTTGGGCAATAAAGCTCGATCCGACTGGGCTAGCAGACTTCACATATTCCTCGACGATAATCTTGAGTAAATTGTCTTGGCGTGTTTGATCTGCCATATAGTTAGCTAATAGAAATTTCAGCCAGAAGATAATCCGCCTTTGGTGGAAACTTATAAAGATTAGCACTCGCACTATGAGAGTGCTAATTTGTATTTTAAACATTATTTTAAAATGTGTCAAGTCATTTTCAAGAAATAAAAAACCCGTCAAAAACGGGCTATTAAATCTATATGATTTTAGCCAAATATTACCGAGGGTCACCAACCGGACTCTCCGGCGGTATGATATTATCTTGATCCAAGATATTGACGTCAGCAATAATCTCCAAATCGTTAATTCGTGGCAATTGATTGTTCCAATGCAAATTCACAGTTCGAGTCTCCCCAGCTTTAAGCTGTTCTACGGCTATGTAATTAGCAGAAGTAATATTGCTACCAGCATATAAAAACGCTTGAATTCCCACTGACCAATAACTATAAGCCGAATGATTGGTAATATCAAAAGACAAAACATTGGGGTCACCAGCTTTGGCGCCAGCTGTAAATTCCTCATTACTAATTTCAAATTGATACCGCTGATTATAAATTGGTTCAAATTCCTCAACTCTGGTCCAGTCTAAATTTATAATCTGCAAATTGGCAACTGGGCTATCCAATCCCAAATCCATCAGATACTTCTCCTGCCCCGGCAAAATAAACCCGTCGTATTTATATGTCGTGTCACTAGAAATAAATTGATAATTAAAAGTCGCCAGCCAATCGCTATTGGGATTAGACAAGCCGGAAATCAGGTCATATTTACTGTTACCATCACTAATCGCCTTGGCATCGGTAATTTTAAGTGGTTTGGGAGCAAAGTTGTTGACTGCTTGCCAGGAGCTACCATCAGAAATAATGCTTTGGATGTTACGCTTTTCAAACGTGCCGTCGATAGCATAAAAAACCATCTGCCAAACAATAAACAGCCAAAATAAGGTGGAAATTAAAATCATCAAAGCAATTAACCACTTTCTCAAGATTAATTTATTGGTGACATACCAATAACTAAATTTCAATTGGCTGTCAGATAGGTTTTGCATGGGAGCTTGTGTCATTAATTGAGATGGTTACTAAAGATTAAAGTGATTACAAAACTGTTTATATTATAACATAAAAATACACTTTTTAAAATACTATATTTATCATACTATATTTTTCAGCTAAAATAAAGCCATTTTTTTACCTTTTTTATCCTTGTTAAAACACTAAAAATATGCTAAAATATGTGTATAAATAATCACTCAAAAAACATACAATTATGCCCAAAGTTAAGAAAGTAGCTAAACCAAAAATCAATAAAAAACCAGCTCCAGCTGAATATGGCGCCGATCAAATCCAAGTCCTTGAAGGACTGGCACCAGTCAGAAAGCGTCCTGGAATGTATATTGGTAACACGGCTGAAATCGGCCTCCACCATCTGATTTGGGAAGTGGTTGACAATAGTATTGATGAAGCCATGGCCGGAGTAAGCGCTGGAATAAGTGATCGTATTAAAGTTAAACTTCTACCAGACGGTATAGTATCAGTGGAAGATAATGGCCGTGGTATCCCAGTGGATATGCACAAGGCAACTAAAAAGTCAGCGCTGGAAACTGTCATGACCAAGCTTCATGCCGGTGGCAAATTTGGCGACGGTGGCTATAAAGTGTCTGGTGGTCTTCATTGTGTTGGTGTATCAGTCGTCAATGCGCTGTCCAAATACACCAAAGCCGAGGTCAAACGAGACGGCAAGCTTTGGATGCAGGAATACGCGATGGGCAAACCAAAGCAAAATGTCAAAGCTGTCGGTAGCGCCAAAGGCACTGGCACCAAAATTACCTTCCAACCCGACGACACTATTTTCACAGTGGTAGAATTCAACCTTACAACCGTCTTAGATCACCTGCGACAACAAGCCTATTTGACTAAGGGCGTTAAAATTATCGTTTGCGACGAACGGAACAAGGATAAAGCCAAGCATTTGTGCTATAATTTTTATTTTGAAGGTGGCATTAAATCTTATGCCAACCACATTTCCCACCACAGTGAAAAAAAACATGAAAATGTTTTCTATGTTGAAAAAGAAGCCGAAAATGTTAATGTTGAGGTTGCTATTCAATATACCGAAGAATACTCCGAGACCTTAATGCCTTTTGCTAATAATATCTATAATCCCGAGGGTGGTATGCATGTTATTGGCTTTCGAACCGCCTTAACTAGAACCTTAAATAATTTTGCTAGAAAAAAAGGCTATCTCAAAGAAAAGGACGCCAATTTAAGCGCAGAAGACGTCCGTGAGGGTCTGATTGCTATAATCTCGGTCAAGCTCAAAGATCCACAGTTTGAGGGCCAAACCAAGGCCAAACTGGGCAATGTGGAGGCAAGGACTGCAGTCGACAAAGTAGTTTCAAAGGCATTAGAAATATATCTGGAAGAAAACCCCAAAGACGCGGAAGCGATTATTAGTAAATGTATCTTGGCGGCCAGAGCCAGAGTCGCGGCCAAAGCCGCTAGGGAAACTGTGCTCCGGAAAGGTGCTTTAGACGGCTTTGCTTTGCCGGGAAAATTAGCTGACTGTTCTACTAAAGATCCCAAAATTTCCGAACTATATATTGTTGAGGGTGATAGCGCCGGTGGCAGTGCCAAACAAGGCCGAGATCGAGAATTTCAAGCCATTCTCCCCTTGCGTGGTAAGATCTTAAATGTTGAACGAGCTCGGTTAGACAAAATGCTTGCCAACAATGAAATCAAGTCACTAATCATCGCCCTAGGCACAAATATCGGCGAACAATTCAATATTGAAGATTTAAGATATGACAAAATTGTGATTATGACTGATGCTGATGTTGATGGCTCTCACATTCGGACGCTACTCTTAACATTATTTTACCGTCACTTCCCAGATCTAATCAAACAAGGTCATGTTTTTGTTGCTCAGCCACCACTATATCGCGCGCAACTAGGCAGTGATGTTAGGTGGATTTATGTTGAAGAAGAACTTGAGGGTGTCCAAGCCGATATGATTAAAATTTACAAAGAAAGAAATAAAGGCAAAAAACTCAAAATACAACCAGTAACCGTCTTAGATGTTGAGGACAAAACTGGTGAAGAAGACGCCAATTCCGTCACCGACGGACCAACAGAAGAACAAGGCGAGGTAAAAATAAACATTCAGAGATATAAAGGTCTTGGTGAAATGAATCCAGATCAGCTCTGGAATACCACCATGGATCCGGCACAGAGAAAAATGAAAAAGATTACGGCTAATGACGCCGAAAAAGCTGATGAGATATTTGATATTTTAATGGGCAATGATGTCGCACCAAGAAAAAAATTTATTCAGACTCACGCCAAGAGCGTTCAAAATCTAGACATCTAGTAAATACAAGATGCAAAAAAAAAAGAGCAAATTATCCTTGCTCTTTTTGTATAATAAATATCTTCACAATGTCTTCAAAAATATGTTATGCGTTATGTGCTCCATGTTATGTGACCAATCACTCTATCTTATCAATCTTACACTTTATCCTCCCAGCCGGAACTTCCAACTCAAACTCATCACCAATAGTCTTACCAATGAATGCCTTGCCTAATGGTGACGCATGAGATATTTTTCCCATTGCCGGATCAGCCTCACTATGACCGACAATCATGTATTTAAGCTTTACACCATTATCACAAGTAGCGTAGACCGTACAGCCCAAGCCGATAATGTTTGAATTATTGCTATTGTTTTCAATAATAACTGCGTTTTTAATCAGATATTCAAGTTCTTGAATCCTGCCTTCCATAAAGCTTTGCTTTTCACGAGCCTCATGATACTCTGCATTTTCTGATAGATCACCGAGATCACGCGCGTTAGCAATCCTCTCGACCACAGCTCAATACTTTTCAGGTTCTCCAGCTCAAGTCTTATTTTATCTAATCCCTCTTGGGAAATGTAATTTTCTGCCATAATTTCAAAAAAATAAAAACCCCTTAACCCTTCAAGATAATTAATTATAAAGTTATATAAGGGGATGAATTAATAATTTGTAGTGTTAATAGGATATTACATTTCAAACAGCTTGTCAAGTATATTTATCAACTTGTATATTTATCAACTCGCTTCTTAATATGGGGATAATTCAGCCCGAATCCCTAGTAAAGTAATAATAAATAACATCCCGCGCAATTGGTACAGCCACAGTGCTACCTTCACCACCCTCTTCCACCAAAACAGTAATAGCAATCTCGGAATTATCATATGGGGCAAACGCAGTAAACCAAGCATGATTGGCCTTGTTTTGATTCCATTGAGCCGTGCCGGTTTTGCCAGCAACCTCAACTGGCAAATTATACAGACTTTGGGCTGATCCTGATATGATGGTTTGCCTCATTCCTTCACGGACAATGTCAATATTTTGTTGACTGATCAGATCGCTGGCGACTATTTCCGGCATTATGAGTTCCTTTTGGCCGTCAGGATGGATAATTTCCTTGACTAAATGGGGTCGATATAATTTGCCACCATTGGCAATTGCCACTACATAGGCATTGACCTGAAGTGGCGTCACGAGTAAATCGCCTTGACCGATTGCCAAATGATAAGTATCACCAATATACCAGACTTCATTTTTTGTTTCCTCTTTCCAAGCCGGCGTCGGGACCAGACCGGACTTTTCTCCCGGCAAATCAATCCCAGTCACCCTGCCCAAACCAAACAAACTCAAATAATAATTAATTTTTTCCACCCCCAAACCCTCAAAATCAAGGTATCCCCCACCAATATAATAAAAATAAGTATTGACTGATTCAGCCAGCGCCTTAATCACATTAATAATACCATGGCCGCCAGCCTTCCAATCAGGGAAAAACCACTGATCCAACACCCAAATTCCGCCCACACTACTGAAACTGGTAAAACGATTAACAATTCCCTCTTCCAAAGCGCCACTGGCAATCACTGGCTTAATCGTTGATCCGGACGGATACTCGCCGGAAATTGAACGGGCAAACAGAGGCTTTCTTTCATCAGTTAATAATGCTTGATAATCCTGGGTGCTAATACCAACTGAAAACAGATTGCTATCATAACCCGGATAATCAACCATCGCCAATATTTCACCGGATTGTGGATCAGATACGATCACTGCCGCCGGCTTAGATTGATCTAATCGTTCAATCAATATTTGATAAATTTTGTCCTGCAAATCAGCATCAATCGTCAATATCAAATCACTGCCACTGATTGACGACTGATTAGAAACCACTTTTTTTGTTCTGCCAAAGGCATCCACTTCCATGACCTTTTCTCCGTGTTGACCTTTGAGTGTCTGCTCATAATATTTTTCCAAACCGATTTTGCCGATGCTATCACTTAGCAAATACTGGTCTTTCAAAACTTCATATTCTTCAGTATTGATTTTGCCGATGTAGCCCAACAAATTAGCGGTGCTGACGCTGTTTCTATAATCACGCCAATAATCAGCTTGCAGTTCCACTGACGGATAATCAGCGATGGCAATCTTTAATAGCATCGCCTCTTCGTAATTAATTCCAGTTTTAATAACAACTGGTTGCCACAAATATTGATGAGAATCATCAACTAGCTGTTCAATTTCAGTAATTGGTATATTAGCCAGCCGACTTAGCTCACCAAATATTTCATTTTGCTGTTCTTTATCTCTTGGCAGTGCCGCCCGAGTCAATAGCAATGAAAATCCAGACACATTACGCACTAATGACTGGCCATGACGATCATAGATAATCCCCCGTTGAGCCAGCACATATTGCGTCCGCAAACGATTGTTTTCCGCCAAAGAAAAATAATATCCACCTTGGATAATTTGCAAATAAAAACTTTTCAAAAACAAAGCCACCATACCAATCATTAAGATTATCAAAAACACCCTTAACTTTTTACTACTCAATGACAAACTCAAATACTGCTCACTCATCCCATCAGTCTTGGTGTCAAAATTATCTTCTACCCACCGAGCAGATCCGCCTGAATTGATATTTATATTTTCAACAGTAAAAAATGGATTATCATGTTTCATTATCTTAAGAATGTCGGCTTGAACAGCCTAGACACTTTATTGATTAAATAATAAAAAATAAATAACAGAATTAAGGTACTCATCAACTGCCACACAAATATTCCAAAATAATCAAATCTAATAGAAAAGTCACTGGCATTGATCAAATACAAAAATCCGCTCGCCAAGACAAAAATTAAATGATAAGTGACAATTGAAATTAGTCCCAAAATTAAAAGCGAATAAAACGATCTATTAGTAAAAAGATTCATAAAAAAGACTTCTAAAATTATAGCGGTTAGAAAAAATATCAACAAATAAATACCAAATGGCAAAATAGAATACACATCCATCACTAGTCCGCAAATTACACTATAAATCAAAATATTTTTAGGCTCGGTGACATTAATTAAAATCACCAGTCCGATTATTAATAAATTAATATTGAACAACCAAAAATCAAAACCAGCTAAAAAGGTAATTTGGATTATCAGTAGCGCTATAAGTGCTAATATATATAAAATTGTTCGAAACCACATATTGTAAGATTATTTTCAACTTTACGGAATAATAACTACCACATAGCTCAAATTATCAAAAGGAATAATTGGCGTTAGAACCGCAGTTTTGAAAATATCACTCTCCGTCTGCGACACACTCTCAACTTGAGCGATGAGTAAATTTTTTGGAATTTTACCTTCCAGACCGGAGGTGACGATTAAATCTCCTTCATTAATTTCTTCATCTTGGGGAATATTAGTCATGGCTAGGCTTAGGCCAAATTGCCCCTCGACCAAACCAACTGTCTGATCATAATTCAATATCGTCACGGCGACCTTGCTCTGATTATCAGTCAAAAGCAACACCTTACTGTATCCATCACTCACTTCATATATCTTACCGACTAAAATGCCGTCATCTGCCACCACTGCCATCCCTTCGCCAATGCCGTCTCTGGTGCCGCGATTTATTATCACTGACTGTGACAATGGATCTGAAACGCCAGTAATTATCCGAGCCGACACAAAATTAAGCTGATGTTCATCAATAAAATTAAGCTCTTTCTTAAGTAGCTCGTTTTCCTGTTCCAAAATACTGATTTGACTTTGATTGAGCTTACTTTCCTTTAACTCCGCAATCAATTTTTTATTCTCTGCTAGTAAATCTCGCTTAGTTAGCCAGCTCTGCTTTAATGAGCTAATGCCAATCGTGATATTATAGATCTTGCCCTGGACCACGCCAAGCGATCTCACCAACAAACTTTCAGCTGGCTTAAACCAGCTGATATAATGAAGCGCTATTAAAACCAAAATGGTTATAATAGCTATAAATGATAATTTAATTATCCGATTCATAACAGACATTTATTGAGAAGATGGCACGACGATATCCAACAGTAAGTTTTCATCATCTAAGATAGCACCCATTCCTCTGACGGTGCAAGTCTGAGAATCATCAGCCACGTGGACCGGGATTTGAATTCCTTGAGCAATAAATTTATCCAAACCTTTGAGCATTGCTGTGCCACCGGTCAAGATAATTCCTTTCTGATAAATGTCAGCCACAAGTTCTGGCGGAGTGGTCTCCAGTGTCGCTTTGATAGTATCTAATATCTGCTGGATTGATCGACTGATCGCATTTCTGACTTGACTGCTGGTAATTATGACCTCCTTAGGCAGTCCTGATACAACATCCCTACCACGCATTTGCATTTCGAGCGGTTCGTTTGGTTCAATGGCAGAGCCAATCTTCTTCTTAACGTCTTCAGCTACCATCTCACCTAAGACCAAGCTAAATTGATCTCTGGCAAATCTGATGATATCTTTGTCTAGTTCAAGACCGGCAACTTTTGACACTCGCCAATTTACAATACCATCAAGTGAAATCACTGCTACTTCAGTCAACCCACCGCCGAGATTTACTACCATATTACCGGATGGATCCTGAATCGGGATTCGTGCGCCAATGGCCGCCGCCATAATATTTTCCACCAAATACACTTTGGAAGCGCCAGCCGATAACACCACATCCTCAACCGCTTTTTTCTCAACTTCAGTCACATCCAGTGGGATTCCCACCACCGACCGTGGCCGAGTCGAAAACGACATCTTGCCCGCTTGGACTCGGTCAATGAAATATTTAAGCATTTTTTCGGTCACTTCAAAATCAGAAATAATACCATGCTCAAGCGGCTGGCTAGCCAAAATATGAGGTGGAGTTTTGCCCAGCATTTTTTGCGCCTCGCTACCAACTGCTAAAATTTGGTCAGTCCGATTATTGACTGCTACCACTGAAGATTCATTGACAACAATCCCTCGGTCTTGCTGATAGACCATAGTTTTGGTACTGCCAAGATCAATGCCTAGGCCTTTATTTAATTTGCCAAATAATTTTTTAAACACTTTTGTGGAATTTTGAATTTTATTAGGTGAATTAAAAATTAGGTGAATTAGAAATTTTTTGACACCTTTTTCACTTCATCAATATTTAACATTTTCACATCATCTCCGCCACGCTTTTTCACTTCCACTTGCTCACCAGTTTTGGTGCTAATAACAGCACGAAGTGGAATACCAATCAGATCAGCATCAGCGAATTTCTCTCCCGCTGAAATATCTCTATCATCATATAACACTTCAACTCCTGCTTTGACCAGCTTATCATACACCTTATCGGCTTTATTGTCTTGTTGGATAGAAATCAAATGGACTTGGTATGGCGCAACAGCCTCGGGCCAAATTATACCCTGCTGGTCATGATAAATTTCAACAATTGACGCCACTAACCGACTAATGCCAATACCATAGCTAGCCATAAGTATCGGCTGTTTTTTGCCGTCCTTGTCAGTGGCATAACCATTCATATCCTTAGCATACTTATCACCAAATTGGAAAATATTACCAACT